>JAGGAJ010000049.1 GCA_017889845.1 Deltaproteobacteria bacterium | reverse complement strand
ACCGCGGCGGGGGAGGTGGTGGCGGCGATCCGGGAGACCGGGGGTACCGCCGTGGCCGTGCAGGCGGACGTGCGCGATGCCGGCCAGTGCGAGGCGATGGCGCGGGAGGTCGCGGAGAAGCTCGGGAACGTGGACGCGCTGGTGCTGAACGCCGCCATCTCCTTCCCTGTCGCGCCATTCCTCAAGTTCCAGTGGGACGATTTCCGGGAGAAGTTCACCGGGGAGCTCGCGGCCGCGTTCTTCTGCTGCAAGGCGTTCGTGCCGGGGATGGTAGAACGGCGCAGGGGTTCGGTGATCGCCGTCAGCAGCGGCCTCTCCCGACAGCCGGGAGAGGGATTCTGCGCCCACAGCACCGCGAAGTCGGGGCTGGACTCCTTCGCGAAATCGCTCGCCCTGGAGCTGGGGCCCTTCGGCGTGCGGGTGAACGTCGTGGCGCCGGGGCTGACCCTGACCGACGCGACGTCGTTCCTGACGCAGAAGGAAAAGGACGGGACGGCGCAAATGACGCCGCTCAAGCGCGTCGGCCTCCCGGAGGACGTGGCGGGGGCGGTGCTCTTCCTCGCCTCCGACGAGGCGCGCTTCATCACCGGGGCGTACCTGCCGGTCTCCGGCGGGATCCAGATGCCATGACGCCTACCCCTCCCCCCTGGGAGGGGGCGCTGCGGCGACTCGAGAGGGTCCTCGAGCGCGCGGAGGCGCTCCTGCCGAAGCGGGAGCCGGCGGCGTTCGACCCGGCGGTCTTCGACTCCCACCGGGCCTTCCGGTGGGAGCGCTCCGGCGGGTCGGGGCGGATCGCCCCCGTGGACCATCCCCACCGGGTCGACCTTTCCGACCTGGTGGGGATCGACCGGGCGAAGGAGGAGCTCCTCCGCAACACCGCCCGGTTCGTCGACGGGTACCCGGCGAACCACGTCCTCCTCTGGGGGGAGCGCGGGACCGGGAAGTCGTCTTGCGTGAAGGGCCTGCTCGGGGTTTTCGGTTCGCGCGGCCTGCGGATCGTGGAGATCGCCCGGTGGGACCTCTTCTCCTTCCCGAAGATCGCCGGGCAGCTGCGCGGGCTGCCGTTCCGGTTCATCCTCTTCTGCGACGACCTCTCCTTCGACGAGGGAGAGGCGGACTTCCGGGGCCTGAAGACCCTGCTGGACGGAGGCGTGGAGGAACGGCCGGAAAACGTCCTGATCTACGCCACCTCCAACCGCCGGCACCTGATGCCGGAGCGCCGCGTCGACCTGGGGGCGGAGGACGAGATCCACCCGGAGGAGGCAATTTCCGAGAAGCTTTCCCTCTCCGACCGGTTCGGACTGCAGCTCGGATTCTACCGGTTCGACCAGGACACGTACCTCGCCGTGGCGGAGTCGTACGCGCGGAAGATGCGCCTTCCCGTCGATCCCGGGACGCTCCGGGAGGAGGCGCTGCGGTGGGCCCTCAACGCCGGGTCGCGCAGCGGACGGGTGGCGAAGCAGTTCATCGACGACCTCGCAGGCCGCCTCGGGGTCCGCTTCCCCTGAACCCGCGACACGCCGGACGTGACCATCCTGTTGACGAAGGCGGACCTGGTATCCGGAGCAGAGCTCGCGTCGGTGATCGAATTCACCCGGAGCCAGGCGATCTCCCGGACGAAGAAGGAGTGGCGGATCCTCCGGGTCTCCAACCGTCCCGGCTTCGAGGGGATGCGATCGGATGTCCGGGAATATCTGCGGGACGGGACCGGATCGCGGGGAGGCTCACCGATGCCCTCCTCGGCGAGATGCCGGGCTGGAAGGGGAACCCCGCCCGGATGAAGGAGCTCCGGGAAGCCCTTTCGGACCTCGCCGGACTCGAATCCGCGATATCCTGTATACCCTGAACCACGATTCCCGCCCGGCAGGAGGTAGAACGATGCGCTCCGACGTCATCAAGAAAGGGTTCGAGCGGGCCCCGCACCGCAGCCTGCTGAAGGCCACCGGCGTCACCGACGCCGACATGGGGAAGCCGTTCGTCGCCGTGTGCAACTCCTTCGTCGAGATCGTCCCCGGCCACGTCCACCTGAACAAGGTGGGGGAGTACGTGAAGCAGTGCGTCCGGGAGGCCGGCGGCGTCCCGTTCGAGTTCAACACGATCGGGGTGGACGACGGGATCGCCATGGGGCACGGGGGGATGCTCTACTCCCTGCCGTCGCGGGAGATCATCGCCGACTCCGTGGAGACGATGATCAGGGCCCACTGTTTCGACGGCATGATCTGCATCCCCAACTGCGACAAGATCGTCCCGGGGATGCTCATGGCGGCGATGCGGTGCAACGTCCCAACGGTCTTCGTCTCCGGCGGCCCGATGAAGGCGGGGGTGACGAAGAGCGGGCGGGTCGTGGACCTGATCACCGTATTCGAGGGGGTTGCGGCGTATAAGCTCGGGAACCTCTCCGAGGAGGCGCTCAAGGAGCTCGAGGACCACGGGTGCCCCACCTGCGGCAGCTGCTCCGGCATGTTCACCGCGAACTCCATGAACTGTCTGTGCGAGGCGCTGGGGATGTCGCTTCCCGGCAGCGGGTCGGTGCTGGCCGTCGACCGGCGCCGCGAAGGGTTTTACCGCGACGCGGCGTTCCGGCTGATGGAGCTGATCCGCAGGGACATCAAGCCCCGCGACATCGCGACGCGGGACGCCTTCGACAACGCCATCGCCCTCGACATGGCGATGGGGGGTTCCACGAACACGATCCTCCACACCCTGGCGATCGCGAACGAGGCGGGCGTGGCGTACGACCTGGCCCGCATCGACGCCATCTCCCGGAAGACGCCGACATTGTGCAAGGTGTCGCCATCCTCGCAGCACCACATGGAGGACGTGGACCGCGCGGGGGGGATCCCGGCGATCCTCGCCGGACTCTTCAAGGTCCCGGGGCTCATGAAGCCGGACTGCATCACCGTGACGGGAAAGACGCTTGCCGAGAACGTGGCGGGCGCGGGGACGAAGGACCCGGAGGTCATCCGGATCCTGGCCAACCCGTACAGCAGGGAAGGGGGGCTCGCCGTCCTCTACGGCAGCCTCGCGCCGGAAGGGGCGGTGGTCAAGACGGCGGGGGTGGACCCGAAGATGCTCGTGTTCGAAGGGCCCGCGGTGATCTTCGAGTCCCAGGACGAGGCGTGCGAGGGAATCCTCGGCGGGAAGGTGTCCGCGGGGGACTTCGTGGTGATCCGGTACGAGGGGCCCAAGGGCGGGCCGGGGATGCAGGAGATGCTGGCCCCCACCTCGTACATCATGGGGGAGGGGCTGGGCGACAAGGTGGCGATGGTCACCGACGGGCGCTTCTCGGGGGGGACGCGGGGAGCCACCGTCGGGCACGTCTCGCCCGAGGCGGCGGCGGGGGGGGCGATCGCCCTGGTCCGAAGCGGGGACCGGATCCGGCTGGACATCCCGGCACGCAAGCTCGAGCTGCTCGTCTCCGACGCGGAACTATCCGAACGGCGCAAGAAATGGAAGATGCCCCCGAAGGATAAACCGACCGGCTCCTTGGGGAAATACGCCTCCATGGCCACCAGCGCCAGTACCGGAGCCATCCTGAAGTGGGATTGACCCTGCTTCCCCGGCGGTGACGGTGCCGTCCCCCGGAAACCGTACTGAAGTACGGGGGATCGGTAGCCGATGAGATGCCGGAGAATCTCATCACCTTCCCAGGTGTCCGGCCGGGAGAAGAACAGGGGGTGCGTGGATGAATCGGGGAGCGGGGATCGCTTCGGTCCTGTCGGTTCTGTTTCTGGTTTCGCTTTCATCGTGCGGAGGAGGGGGGGGCGAAAGCCCGAGCGCCCTTTCGCCGTACACCGGGATCACCACTCCCGCGGTGATCACCGACAACAACGCCGAAGAGATCGCTCTCGCGGCGTTCCAGGGGGGGGACCTCGGGGCGAACGCGGTGGTCCCGCTCGCGCCTGCCGGGGGAACCGGGGTGCGGGAGACGGCAGCGAGGCCGACAGCGCTCGCGCTGGTTCGGACCGTCTCGAAGGCAGCCGTGACCGCGGTCAGTCCTTCTGACGCGGCGGATGGCCCGTCTCCCCGGGCCCCGTTCACCGAGAGCGGCGTCCTTACGGACGGGCTGGGCGGGGAGGCCCGGTACACCATCTCGGGCGACGACGCAACAGGCGTCTTCACCGGAACGTTCGAGTTCGTCGGCTTCCACGGGGACGGCGGGGGAGGCATCACGGGAGCCGTGGCCGTGTCGGGCTCCGTAACGCAGGATTCCATGCATATCCTGTTTGACTTCCAGTCGGTTCGTATCGTGGACCCGAGCGGCGGCAGCGACGTGATCGCCGCCGGCACGGTGGACCTGACGGCGAGCATGGATCCGGCCACGGGGACCGACACCGCGACCCTCAACCTGTTCTTCACCGACAACGTCACCGGGAAGACGGTCTGGCTGTCCGACTACCATCTGACCACCATTGCCGGCGCCGGCTATTCCGACGTGACCCTATCCGGCCGCATCTACCTGCATGACTACGGGTACGTGGTCATCGCATCGCCGGTTCCGTTCCGCTACCTGGACGGGGCCACGTTCCCGGAGGTCGGGCAGATGACGGTGACCGGGCAGGCCAAAAAGGGCGTCCGCCTGACCGCAGACAGCCAGACGCAGTGCACGCTGGATGCGGATCTGGACGGGGACGGCCTGTACGACGAGCTGACCGTCACGGTGAACTGGTGAGGCGGATCGCGTAAGTACCCCGGTACCGCCCCTCAGGGGAGGGGTCCGGCGAGGGCTTCGCCGGACCCCTCCCGGTGGGTAGGCCGGAGCGTCGTAACTGTTCGGATTTTCTGGCGTTTCCTTCCAGGAAAAACCGTTCTCCCTGTGGTAAGATGATCCATTCATCAGGATCACCGAAGGAGCCCCCGCCGCCCGATGGACCTGTTCCACAAGCCCGCCCAGCCGCGCACCGTCCAGGACGAGATGCGCCAGAGCTACCTCGACTACGCCATGAGCGTGATCGTGGGGCGGGCGCTCCCCGACGTCCGCGACGGCCTCAAGCCCGTCCAGCGCCGGATCCTCTTCGCCATGCACGAGCTGGGGAACGAGTACGGGAAGCCGTACAAGAAGTCCGCCCGCATCGTCGGGGACGTCATCGGGAAGTACCACCCCCACGGGGACAACGCGGTCTACGACGCCCTCGTCCGGATGGTGCAGGAATTTTCGCTGCGCTACCCGCTGATCGACGGGCAGGGGAATTTCGGCTCGGTGGACGGCGACTCCGCGGCGGCGATGCGGTACACCGAGGTCCGGATGGCGAAGGTGGCCGGGGAGCTGCTCGAAGGTCTCGACAAGGAGACCGTCGAGACGGTCCCCAACTACGACGGCTCCCTCCAGGAGCCGAGGGTCCTCCCCTCCCGCGTCCCGAACCTGCTGGTGAACGGGAGCGCCGGCATCGCCGTCGGGATGGCCACCTCCATCCCGCCGCACAACCTGGGGGAGGTGATCGGCGCGCTCCTCGCCCTGATCGGCGATCCCGACATCCCGCTCGACGACCTGATGCGGCACATCCCGGCCCCCGACTTCCCCACCGGCGGGATCCTCTACGGGCTGGACGGGGTGCGCGACGCCTACCGCACGGGCCGCGGCAGCGTCCAGATCCGCGCCCGGGCGTTCGTCGAGAAGGCGAAGAAGGGGGACCGGGAGTCGATCGTCATCACCGAGATCCCGTACCAGGTGAACAAGTCCCGGCTCATCGAGCGGATCGCGGAACTGGTGCGCGACAAGGAGATCGAGGAGATCTCCGACATCCGGGACGAGTCGGACCGCGACGGGATGCGCGTCGTCGTGGAGCTGAAGAAGGACGCGGTGGCCGAGGTCGTCCTGAACAACCTGTACAAGGCCACGCAGATGCAGGTCTCCTTCGGCGTGCAGCTGCTGGCCATCGTACAGAACCGGCCGCGGACGATGAACCTGAAGGAGCTCCTCGAGGAGTTCCTCGCCTTCCGGAAGGAGGTCGTCACCCGCAGGACCCTGTTCCTGCTGCGGAAGGCGGAAAGCAGGGAGCATATCCTCGAGGGACTGAAGGTCGCTCTCGACCACATCGACGCGATCATCAAGCTGATCCGGGCGTCGAAGGAGCCGAAGGAGGCCAAGGAGGGGCTGATGGCCCGCTTCGGCCTTTCGGAGATCCAGGCGCAGGCGATCCTCGACATGCAGCTCCGGCGCCTCACCGGGCTGGAGCGCGAGAAGATCCTGCAGGAGCTCAAGGAGGTTCGCGAGGAGATCGCACGGCTGAAGAAGATCCTCGCGGAGGAGACGGAACTGCTGCGCGTCATCGGGGAGGAGTTCCGGGAGATCCGGGACGCCTACGGGGACGCGCGCCGCTCGGAGATCCAGCGGGAGACCAGGGATCTGCGGCTGGAGGACCTGATCGTGGACGAGGAGATGGTGGTCACCGTCTCCCACACCGGCTACATCAAGCGGAACCCGATCAGCCTCTACCGGACGCAGCGCCGCGGCGGGCGGGGGAAGGTCGGCATGGGGACCAAGGAGGAGGATTTCGTCTCCATGCTCTTCATCGCCTCGATGCACGCCTACGTCATGTTCTTCTCCGACCTGGGGAAGGTGTACTGGCTCAAGGTCCACGAGCTGCCGGAGGCGGGGCGCGCCTCGAAGGGGCGGGCCATCGTGAACCTCCTCTCCCTCGCCCAGGGCGAGTCGGTGGCCACGATCCTGCCCGTGCGGGAGTTCACGGAGGGGAAGTTCGTGGTGATGGCCACTTCGCTGGGGATCATCAAGAAGACGGAGCTGATGGAGTACTCCCGCCCGCGGGCGGGCGGCATCATCGCCATCGGGCTGAACGAGGGGGACCGGCTGATCGCCACGGCGATCACAACGGGGCAGGACGAGGTCTTCCTCTCCACCCGGCAGGGAATGTCGATCCGCTTCCACGAGGAGGATGTCCGGTCCATGGGCCGCGCCGCGACGGGGGTGCGGGGGATCGACCTCGAGGAGGGGGACGCGCTCGTGGGGATGGACATCCTCCGGCCGCAGGGGACGATGCTCTCCGTCACGGAGAAGGGGTACGGGAAGCGCACGGCGGTGGAGGAGTACCGGAACCAGAGCCGCGGCGGCAAGGGCGTGATCACGCTGAAGGTGACGGGGAAGACCGGTCCGGTGGTCGGCGTGTGCCAGGTCGCGGACGGGGACGAGGCGATGCTGGTCACCGACGGCGGGAAGATCATCCGGATGTTGGTGGGGGAGATCCGGGTGATCGGCCGGAACACGCAGGGCGTCCGGCTCATCGGGCTCTCGGAGAGCGAGCGGGTCGCGTCCATCGCAAGGCTGGCGGAGAAGGAAGAGTGAGGCGTGGCTGGGGAGGCAAGCAGGCGGCGTAGCCTTCTCCTGCCGTGCACGCTGCTGCTCCTGCTGGCCGCGTGCGCCGACCCGGCGCGGGAGCGGTACGGGAAGGCGGAGAAGGACCTCCAGTACCGGCGCATGGAGGAGGCCCTGGCGGGCTACCGGTCGATCGCGCGGGAATTCCCCCAGTCGCGGTACGCCCCCGCCGCCCTGCTCCGGCAGGGGGACCTCTACGGCGCGTACTACCGGAACTTCCCCGCGGCGCTGGAGGCGTACGACTCCCTCGTGTTCAACTACCCGAGGACGGCCGAGGCCCCCAGGGCGCTGTTGCGGACCGCGGAGGTCCACCTGTTCCAGTACCTCGACCCGGCGTCGGCGGTGTCTTCCCTTACGCGGCTCCGGAAGGATCACCCCCGCTTCGAGGAGATGGACGAAGCCCTGTTCCTCCTGGCGCGGGCATACGGCGCGGCGCGGGACGGGGAGCGGCAGGCGGCGGTGATCGAAGAGCTGATGGAGCGGTACCCGAAGTCCCCCCGGGTCGGGGAGGGGCGGTGGATGCTGGCGTATTCCCTCCTGGGGCAGCGCCGCCACGCCGAGGCGGACCGGGAATTCCGCAAGCTGCTGTACCTCTCGGCGGACCGGAAGGACCAGCTACAGGCGCGCTGGGGGATGGCCCAGTCCCTGGAGGGGATGGGGGACCTCCCGGGCGCGCTCGCCCAGTACGAGGCGCTGCGGGGAGAGTGGGACGATCCGGAGTACGTCGAGGGGAAGATCGCGCGTCTGAAGGACCGGATGAGGAAACCGTGACGGCGGGGGAGACGGGCCGTTGAGCGATGAGCGGAAGGAATCCGTCGCCGTGGTCGGGGCGGGGTCGTGGGGAACGGCCTTCGCGGCCATGCTCGCGGAGCGTCGCGCCGACGTCGCCCTGTGGGCGCACGAGGCGGAGGTGTGCGCGGACATCCGGCGTTTCCGGGAGAACCGGGCGTTCCTCCCCGGCGTGTCCCTGCCCGCCGCCGTCCGGGCCACGAACGACCTCGCGGCGGCGGTCTCCGGGAAGTCGGTGGTGGCGTTCGCCGTGCCCTCCCACCACCTACGGGCCGTGGCGGCGCGGGCCGCGGAACACCTGTCCCGCGACGCGTGCCTCGTGTCGCTGGCGAAAGGCGTGGAGAACGGGAGCCTGCTGCGGATGACCGAACTCCTCGCGGAGGCGTCCCCGGCCCACGCGGGCCGCGTGGCCGCGCTGTCGGGTCCCACCTTCGCGCAGGAGGTGGCTGAGGGGAAGCCCACGGGGGCCACGGTGGCGGCGCGGGACCTGGCCGTCGCCCGGAAGCTCCAGCACGTCCTGGCGGGTTCCCGGTTCCGGGTCTACGCGGACGACGACGTGGTGGGGATCGAGATCGGCGGGGCGCTGAAGAACGTGATGGCCATCGCCGCGGGGATGTGCGACGGGCTGGGATTCGGGCACAATGCCCGGGCGCTCCTCATCACCCGGGGGCTGGCGGAGATCGCGCGGCTGGGGGTCCACCTCGGAGCGCACCCGCAGACCTTCGCGGGCCTGGCCGGGATGGGGGACCTGGTGCTCACCTGCACCGGCGACCTGTCCCGGAACCGGACCGTGGGCGTGCGGGTAGGGCGCGGGGAACCGATCGGGGAGGTGCTCGCGGGCATGACGATGGTGGCGGAGGGGGTCCTAACCGCCCGGTCCGCGGTGGAGCTGTCCCGCCGCACGGGGGTCCCCCTGCCCATCTCGGAGCAGGTGCACCGCATCTTATACGAAGGGAAAGGCGCCCGGGAGGCGGTGACGGAGCTGTTCGCGCGGGCGCTGAAAACGGAGAAAGAGTAGGACGATGGAGAAGGCGCAAGACCCCCTCCGGGCGGAGATCCGCGGACTCCTTTCGCGGCGCAACGCCATCCTGCTGGCCCACAACTACCAGCGGGACGAGGTGCAGGAGATCGCCGACATCACGGGCGACTCGCTGGGGCTCTCCCAGGAGGCGGCGAAGACGAAGGCGGACGTGATCGTGTTCTGCGGCGTCCACTTCATGGCGGAGAGCGCCGCGATCCTCTCCCCCGGCAGGACCGTGCTGCTTCCCCGGGAGGACGCGGGGTGCCCGATGGCGGACATGATCACGGGGGCGGACCTCGCGGCGTACCGGAAGGAGCACCCCGATGCGGTCGTGGTGACCTACGTCAACTCGTCCGCGGAGGTGAAGGCCCTCTCGGACGTCTGCTGCACGTCGGGCAACGCGGTGAACGTGGTCCGCTCGATCCCGCCGGGGAGGGAGATCTTCATGGTCCCCGACCGGAACCTTGCGCACTGGGTGCAGAAGGTCTCCGGCCGGCGGCTCACCTGGTGGGACGGCTACTGCCCCACCCACGAGCGGCTGACCCTCGAGGCGGTGGTCAAGGCCCGGGAGGCGCGCCCCGAGGCGCTGCTGATCGTCCACCCCGAGTGCCCGCCGGAAGTGGTGGAGATGGCGGACGCGGTCCTCTCCACGGCGGGGATGTACGGCTACTGCCGGCGCTCCCCCGCGAGGGAGTTCATCGTGGGGACGGAGATGGGCATCCTGTACCGGCTGCGCAAGGAGAACCCGGGAAAACGGTTCCACATCGCCTCGCGGACCCTCATCTGCCCGAACATGAAGCTGACGAACCTCGAGGACGTCCGGGACTCCCTCGAGACGATGTCGCCGGTCGTCACGGTGCCGGAAGGAATCCGCGTCCGGGCGAAGGCGGCCCTCGACGCGATGCTCGCCGTCCCCCGCGACGCCGCGTAGCAGCGGCGGGATGCCCTTTCCCCTCCCCAGGATCTCCTTCGAACACGTCGCGCTGGCCCTCGCGAGGCGGGAGCCCGCGCCCTGCGTCCAGTGGATGCGGGTGCCGCCGGGAGCGCGCGCGTTCCTGACGGCGCAGCTGTTCCGCCGCCTCGGAACGCCCGTGCTGTACCTGTGCGCCGACGACCGGGAGGCGGAGGAGGCGTCCCGCGAGCTGGCGGCGTACCTGGGCCCCGGCGCGGTGGCGGCGTTCCCCTCCGTCGAGGCCGCGCCGTACGAGCCGATCTCCCCGTACCTTCCCGCCGTACACGACCGGATGCGGGCGCTCCGCCGCCTGGTCGAGGGGCCTTCCGCCGTCGTGGTTGCCTCCGTCGACTCCGCGGTGTCGAAAACGCTGCCGCCGGAGGCGTTCCTCGACGCGGTGTCCGCCGTGGCCCCCGGGGACACCCTCGATGTCGACGCCTTCGCCGCCCGGCTCGTCGCCCTCGGATACGCGCGCCTTCCCACGGTGGCCGACCCGGGGGACTTCGCGGTGCGCGGCGGCATCGTGGACGTCTACAGCCCCGCCCACCCGCTCCCGGCGCGGATTCTGCTGGACGATGACGTCGTCGAGTCGGTGCGGTGGTTCCATCCCGGTACGCAGCGAACCGTGCCCGCCGGGGGTGCCGGCCCGGTGGCCGGCCCCATCGTGGCGGGGGAAACCGGCCCGGAGGACCGGCTTGCCGTCCTGCCGTGCTCCCAGGTGATCACCCGGGAGAAATACCTCGCGGCCGCCCTGGCAGGGCAGGGGGAACGCCCCTGGGCGGATCCGCTCCGGCAGGGGATACGGTTTCACGGCGCGGATGCGCTCCTGCCGCGTCTCTATGGCCGCGCCGCGACGGTCTTCCGGTACCTGCCGGAGGGGGCGGTGGTCGTCGCCGTCGACTCCGTCTCCTGCCT
>JAGGAJ010000048.1 GCA_017889845.1 Deltaproteobacteria bacterium | reverse complement strand
GGACCTCGGCGGCGTGATGGCGATCGAGGAGGTCTCCTTCCCGTCCCCCTGGTCCCGCGGGATGTTCGCCGAGGAGCTGGACAGGGATTTCTCCGATCCCGTCGTGGCGGAGGGGGAGGACGGGGAGATCCTCGGGTACGCCGTCTCGTGGACCGTGGCGGGGGAGTCGCACCTGCTGAACATCGCCGTGGCTCCGGCGCGGCGGGGAGCCGGCGTGGGCCGGGCGCTGCTCCGGGAATGCATCCGCCGGGGTGCGAGGGCCGGAGCGGTGCGGATCCACCTCGAGGTCCGGGCGGGGAACGAGGAAGCGCATCGGCTCTACCGCGCCGAGGGATTCGCGTTCCAGGGGATCCGCAAGGGGTATTACACCGACACGGGGGAGGACGCCGTGCTCCTCGCCCGGGAAATACGGGAGAACGATGCCGTTCCGTAGACCGCGGTTCGTCAACGGCCGGATCCTGCACAACGGGGGGAACGGCATCTTCTACCGCATGGAGGTGTCGATCCCGGACCGGATCGAGTTCCTGCCGGGCCAGTTCGCCATGGTGTCCGGGTGGCCGGGAAACGATCCGCTCCTCCCGCGTCCGCTGGCGATCTTCCGCGCCGGCGGCGCCCGCGGGAAGGGAACCGTGGAATTCGTCTACAAGGTGGTGGGGCGGGGTACCGCCTTGCTCTCCGGTCTTCACGGCGGCGACCCCCTCCAGATCACCCTTCCACTGGGGAACGGTTTCGACCTCGGACGGGAGGACCGGATCTGGTGGCTCGTCGGCGGGGGAGTGGGATTCTCCACGGTCTTCCCCGCCGCCGTCGTCCTCGAGGAGCAACGGGCGGCATTCGAGGTGTTCCTCGGCGCCCGCTCGCGCGACCAGCTTCCTCCGAGGGAGTGGGTGCCCGGGGGGGGGACGCCCGGCCGGGCCCACCTGTGCACCGACGACGGGACGGCGGGATTCTTCGGCCGCGTCACCGACGCGGTCCGGGAGCGCATGGACCGCCTGAAGGCGACGGAGCGCGCACGGCTGTCCATTCTCGCCTGCGGTCCCCGCGAGATGCTGAGGGAGATCGCGGAACTGGCCGTCCCTCTGGAGGTACCCGTCCAGGCGTCCCTCGAGAACCATATGGCGTGCGGCTTCGGGGTGTGCTGGGGGTGTGTCACGGCGGTGCGGGACGGCGAGAAGACCGCGTACCGGCGGGTCTGCAAGGAGGGCCCGGTGTTCGACGCGCGGGAGGTCGTGTGGTGAACGCCGCCGGGACGCCGGACCTCACCTCCCGCGTGGGGAGCGTGGTCCTGAAGAACCCCGTCATGAGCGCGTCGGGCACCTTCGGGTACGGCCTGGAGTTCACCCCCTTCTACGACATCTCCCGGCTGGGGGCGGTGATCGTGAAGGGGCTGTCGCTGCTCCCCACGCCGGGGAACGCCCCGCAACGGATCGTGGAGACCCCTGCGGGGATGCTGAACGCCATCGGCCTCCAGAACATCGGGGTGGAGCGGTTCGTCCGGGACGTGGTCCCCCGGCTGGCCGACGCGGGGGCCACCTACGTGGCGAACATCTACGGGCGGACGATCGAGGAGTACGAGGAGGTGGCGCGCCGCCTCTCGGGGGTGGCGTCCCTTGCGGCCATCGAACTGAACGCCTCCTGCCCCAACGTGAAGGAGGGGGGGATCGCCTTCGGCTCCAACCCGGAGGGGCTTTCCGGCCTGACCCGGCGGGTTCGGGAGGCGACGGGGAAACCGCTCTGGGTGAAGCTCTCCCCGAACGTGTCCGACATCGGGTCGGTGGCCCGGGCGGCGGAGGACGCGGGGGCGGACGCGGTGACGCTGATCAACACGATCGTCGGGATGGCGGTGGATTGCCGGACCCGGAGACCGGGCCTATCCAACGTGACGGGGGGGCTCTCGGGGCCGGCGATCAAACCCGTGGCGCTGCGGATGGTCTGGGAGGCGTGCAAGGCGGTGAGGATCCCGGTCATCGGGATCGGGGGGATCCAGAGCGCGGAGGACGCCCTCGAGTTCCTGCTGGTGGGGGCGGCGGCGGTGCAGGTCGGGACGGCGAACTTCCGCAATCCCAACGCCTGCGTGGAGATCATCGACGGGATCCGCGCGTTCCTGGTCCGGGAGCGGCTCGCGCACCTGGACGATTACCGGGGGACGCTCAGAATCTGAAAGAAAGGTATTGTGGACCGCACCGGTTTCCCTGTACGATGTAGGCGTCGGGGCAAGGATGAGTGGGCCGGAAGCCCACTTTTTTTTTCCGTACCGTGCAGAAAACGGACACCGAAAAGATCGAGGTGCTGGCCCGCGAGGTCGCGCGGGACCTCTCCCTCTCCCTGTTCGACCTGGAGGTCGCCCGGGAGGGACCGAGGATCATCCTGCGCGTGTTCGTCGACCGCGAGGGGGGCGTCGTCCTCTCCGACATCGAGACGTACAGCCGGCGGCTCGGCGCGCTGCTCGACGTGGAGGACCCCGTGGCGGGGGCCTATGTCATGGAGGTGTCCTCCCCCGGCGTGAACCGGCGGCTGCGCAGGCCGGAGCATTTCGCCGCCTCGATCGGCAGACGCGTGAAGGTCACGCTCGCGGAGCCCCGGGAGGGGCGACGGCACATCGTAGGCGTACTCTCCGGGAGCGACGGGGAAGGGATCACGATCGCGGTGGGGGAGGCCGGGTTCCGGGTTCCGTACGGCGAGATCCGGAAGGCGTCCCTGGAAGTGACGCAGGAAGAACTCTTCGGGAAGGGAAAGAAACGGCGATGATCCTGGACGTGGGGCAGATCATTTCCCAGCTGGGCAAGGAAAAGGGGATCGACAAGAGCGTCATCATCGACGCGATCAAGGAGGCCCTCGAGAGCGCGGCGCGGAAGAAGTACGGGATGAACAAGATCCTCGAGGCGACGTACGATCCGGAGACGGGGGAATTCGAGATCCTTTCCTTCCGCACGGTGGTGGAGGAGATCACCGACCCCGACACGCAGATGTCCATCGGGGAGGCGCAGGCGCTCGACCCCGAAGCGCAGGCGGGCGACAACATCGGCGAGCGGCTGAGCACCAAGGACCTCGGGCGGATCGCCGCCCAGACGGCGCGACAGATCATCATGCAGAAGGTCAAGGACGCGGAGCGCGAGGTCATCTACAACGAGTTCATCGGGCGCAAGGGGGAGATCATCAACGGGATCGTCCAGCGGTACGAGCGGGACTGCCTGATCATCGACCTCGGGAAGACCGAGGCGATCATGCCCCCTTCGGAGCAGATCCCCCGGGAGCGGTACCGCCAGAGCGACCGGATCCGCGCGTACATCAAGGACGTGACGAAGACCTCCCGCGGCCCGGAGATCCTCCTCTCGCGGTCCGACCCGCGGATGATCCTCAAGCTCTTCGAGCAGGAAGTCCCGGAGGTGTACGAGGGCGTGGTCGGCATCCTGAGCGTGGCGCGGGAGCCGGGCTTCCGGACCAAGATCGCCGTGCGCTCCAAGGACCGGGACGTGGACCCCGTCGGCGCGTGCGTCGGCATGAAGGGTTCCCGGGTCCAGAGCGTGGTGCAGGAGCTGCGCGGTGAGCGGATCGACATCATCGCCTGGGACGAGGACCCGGCGAAGTTCGTCTGCAACGCGCTCCAGCCGGCGGAGATCATCCGCGTGCTGGTGAACGAGTCCGGGAAGACCATGGAAGTCATCGTCCCGGAGGAGCAGCTCCTCCTCGCGATCGGGAAGAAGGGCCAGAACGTCAAGCTCGCCTCCAAGCTCGTGGGGTGGCACATCGAGGTCCGCGCGGAGGGGCAGGTCGAAGACGCCCTGAAGCGTGCGGAAGGGCTCTTCGCGAAGAAGCCGGAGGCCGAGGTTCCGCCGCCGGAAGGCGGTGCGGAAGGCGCGGCCCCCGCCGGAGGCGATGCGGCGGAGGCGGAGGCCGGCGGCGCGCCGCCGGCGGAAGCGCCGGATGTCGTCGCGAAGGAGGGGGATGCCCCCCCGGAGGAGTAGCGCCGCGGAGCCGCAGCGCACCTGCGTCCAGTGCCGCGCGCTCCTCGCGAAGCCGCGGCTGCTGCGGATCGCGGGGAAGCCGGGGGCCGGGTGGACTCCCGACCCGTCGGGGATACTGCCGGGGCGGGGGATCTACCTGTGCCGCGGCGGGGATTGCATCCGGAGGTTTTCGGCGAGGGTGAGGACGGCGAAGGGCGGCGCCCGGTGGAAGATGGGGGCCGCGGGCGCGGAACTGGCGGAACGCCTCTCCGCGTTCGAGCAGGGCGCGGGAAAAACGTAGCAGGGGGAGTGGATGGAGAAAGTCCGGATACGCGATCTGGCCAAGGAACTGGGCATGGAGACCAGCAAGGAGATCCTTGCCTTCCTGGAACGGATCGGCGCCAAGGGGAAATCGGCGTCCAGCAACCTGGAGGGGGAGCTGATCGAGCGGGTCAAGGCCCACTTCAAGAAGCCCGCCCCGCCGCCGCCGCCCCCCAGGACCACCACCGTGACACGGGCCGACGGCGTCCTCGAGCGGCGGTCCCAGAAGGTCGTCCTCCGGCGCGGCGCGCCGGCACCCCCGCCGGCTCCCCCGGCGGAGCCGGAACCCGCGGCTCCCCCTGCCCCGGCGGTCCCGGGCGAGGCGAAGCCCGCGGCGGAGGCCCTCGCGGGATCCCCGGCGGCGGCCCCCGCACCGGCCGAACCCGCCCCCGCCGAGGTCGAGTCGGCGGAAACGCCGGCGGCGGAAGCCACCGTTCGGGTTGTGGAGAAGCCCGTCGCGGCCCCCAAGCCGGAGGAGGTCCGCAAGGAAAAGGAAAAGAAGTGGAAGAAGGCCAAGCCCCACGAGAAGAAGGTCCAGAAGGGGGTACTCAAGCAGACCATCATCCAGGAGGTCCTGGAGGAGCCCGAGGCGGAGATCAAGAAGACGGAAGCCCCCGCTGCCCCTTCGCCCGAGGCCGAGCCCGTCGTCGTCCGGCAGTTCCAGCCCGTACGCGCCCCGAAGCGCAGGGGAAAGCCGGTCAAGGAGAAGAAGGCGCCCTCGACCCTCCCGCCGAAGGCGAGCAAGCGTCTGGTGAAGATCGAGGAGGTCATCACCGTGGGAGACCTGGCCCACCGGATGGGGGTCAAGGCGGCGGACGTCATAAAGAAGCTGATCGAGATGGGGATGCCCACCACCCTGAACCAGCTCCTGGACGCCGACACGGCGAGCCTGCTCGCGCAGGAATACGGTTTCGAGGTGGAGAACGTCGCGCCGGAGGTGGAGAGCCTGATCGACCAGGAAGC
Organism: Deltaproteobacteria bacterium; assembly: GCA_017889845.1. Lineage (GTDB taxonomy): Bacteria > Desulfobacterota > Deferrimicrobia > Deferrimicrobiales > Deferrimicrobiaceae > JAGGAJ01. The sequence continues at coordinate 5,827 of JAGGAJ010000048.1, read as the reverse complement.
GGACCGGGAGGAGGACCTCGCGCCCCGTCCTCCTGTCGTCACCATCATGGGGCACGTCGACCACGGGAAGACGACCCTGCTCGACGCGATCCGGGAGAGCAACGTCACCGCCTCCGAGGCGGGGGGGATCACCCAGCACATCGGCGCCTACGAGGTGGAGCACGGCGGCCGCCGGGTGGTCTTCCTCGACACCCCGGGCCACGAGGCGTTCACGTCGATGCGCGCCCGCGGGGCCTCCGTGACGGACATCGTCATCCTCGTGGTGGGGGCGGACGACGGCGTGATGCCCCAGACGATCGAGTCGATCGATCACGCGAAGGCGGCGGGGGTCCCGATCGTCGTGGCGGTCAACAAGATCGACAAGCCGGGCGCCCAGCCGGACCGGATCCGGCAGCAGTTGTCGGACCACGGGCTCAACCCCGAGGAGTGGGGAGGCACCACCCTGTACGCCAACGTTTCCGCGAAGCGGCGCGTCGGGATCAAGGAACTCCTCGAGCTGATCCTCCTGCAGGCGGACGTCCTGGAGCTCAAGGCGAACCCCACGAAGCTCGCCCGCGGCACGGTACTCGAGGCACGGCTGGAGAAGGGGCGGGGCCCCGTGGCCACCGTCCTGGTGCAGGACGGGACCCTCAAGGTGGGGGACCCCATCGTGACGGGGAGCCACTACGGGCGCGTGCGGGCGCTGGCCAACCACAAGGGGAAGCGCATGGATGCGGCCGGTCCAGGCACCCCCGTGGAAATACAGGGGCTCTCCGGCCTCCCGGACGCCGGGCAGAAGTTCGCGGTCCTGAAGGACGAGCGCACGGCGCGGCAGATCGCCCTCCACCGGGGGGAGAAGGATCGCGAGAAGGCCGTCGTCCGCCCGCGCATGAGCCTGGAGGAGCTGCACAAGCGGATCGACGCCGGCGAGGTCAAGGACCTCAACATCATCATCAAGTCCGACGTGCAGGGATCGATGGAGGCTCTCCAGTTCTCCCTCGCCAAGCTCTCCGGCGACAAGGTGAAGGTCAACGTGATCCACGCCGGCGTGGGCGGGATCTCCGAGTCCGACGTGATGCTCGCCTCCGCCTCCGCCGCCGTCATCATCGGCTTCAACGTTCGCCCGGAGCCCAAGGGCGCAGAGCTTGCGGAGCGGGAGGCGGTGGACGTACGCCTCTACTCCGTCATCTACGACGTGGTGGACGACGTCCACAAGGCGATGGAGGGGATGCTGGAGCCCACTCTCAGGGAGACCACCCAGGGGCGGGCCGAAGTACGCAACACGTTCCACATCTCCAAGATCGGGACGATCGCCGGTTGCGCCGTCCTCTCGGGGAAGCTCACACGGAGCTCGAACGTCCGCCTGCTGAGGGACAGCGTCGTCGTCTACGAGGGGAAACTCGCCTCCCTCAAGCGGTTCAAGGACGACGTCAAGGAGGTCCTCGAGGGATACGAGTGCGGGCTGGGGATCGAGAACTTCAACGACATCCAGGTCGGCGACCAGATCGAGGCATACGTCATCGAGAAGGTCGCCGGCACCCTCGCCTGACCGCGGCGCAGCGGGGCGGACCCCTCTTGCAGGTGGCGGTCCTGACCGCGGAACTCCTCTTCCCCGGGGCGGGGTCCCTGAAGGACAAGCGGCGCCGCCTGGCCGGCCTGACCGCGCGGATCCGGGCCTCCTTCCCCGTGTCGGTGGCCGAGGTGGCGCACCAGGAGCTGTGGCAGCGCGGGGCGATCGGCGTGGCCCTCGTCACCACGAACGCCCGGCTGGCGCAGTCGATGCTCGACCGCATCACCGACGGAATCGGGAGGGACGGCGAGGTGGAACTGCTTTCCCGCCGCATCGAGTGGTTCCACCCCGAGGGGGACGGCGAGGAGGGGTTCCCCGGGTGGGGCGGTCCGGAATGAAGGGCCGCGGGGACCGCCCCGCGCGCGTCGGGGAACGGATCCGGGAGGAGCTCTCCCTCCTGCTGCAGCGCAAGGTCAGGGACCCCGGACTCTCCTCCGTCACCGTCACCGACGTTTCCGTCACGCCCGACCTGAAAATCGCCCACGTGAACTACTCCGCCCTCGTCGGGCCGGAGGAGAGGAAGGCCGTGGCGCAGGCCCTGCGACGCTGCTCGGGCTTCCTCCGCCGGGAACTGGGAAAGGTGCTCGACCTGCGCTACGCCCCCGAGCTGCAGTTCCACTACGACGACTCCTTCGACCGCGGCGCGCGCATCGACGAGATCCTGCGGGAGATCGCGGGCAGGAAGGAGGACCCCGGTGAGGGGTGACCTGTCCGCCGTCTGCAGCGTCCTTTCGGAAAAGGACCGGTTCCTCATCGCCTGCCACGAGAACCCGGAGGGGGACGCCATCGGGTCGGAGCTGGCTCTGGCCCTCGCCCTGCGGAGGATGGGGAAGACCGCGACCGTCCTGAACGCCGATCCCGTCCCCGGGAACCTGCGGTTCCTGCCCGGCGCCGATACCGTGGTTTCCGAGGAGGACGGATCGGGATACGACGTGGCGGTGGTGGTGGACTGCGGCTCACCGGAGCGGACCGGCCGGGTGGGAGCGGAATTGCGGAAGTGCCCGGTCCTCGTGAACATCGACCACCACCGCACCAACGGGGACCGCGGGGAGCTCTCGCTCGTGGATCCCGACGCCGCAGCCACCGGGCTGCTGATCCACCGGGTCCTCGTGGCGATGGGGTACGAGATCGACCTCGACGTGGCGGTGAACATCTACGTCGCCGTCCTCACCGACACGGGGTCGTTCCACTACGGCAGCTCCACGCCGGAGGCGTTCGCCGTCGCGGGAGAGATGGTGCGCCGGGGGGTGGACCCCTGGGCAGTGGCGGAGAAGGTGTACGAGACGCAGAGCGAGAACCGGCTCCGCCTGCTGGGGAGGGTCCTCGGTTCCCTCGAGTTGACCCTGGCCGGCAAGGCGGCTGCGATCACCACCCTCCGGGCGGACCTCGCCGAGTTCTCCGCAGGAAAGGACGCCCTCGAAGGATTCATCAACTACCCCCGCTCGATCGTGGGAGTGGAGGTGGCCGTCTCCTTCCGGGAGGAGGAGGGGGGGGTGTACCGCGTGAGCTTCCGGTCGAAGGGGCGGGTGGACGTCGCCGCGGTGGCGGCGGGATTCGGAGGCGGGGGGCACCGCAACGCCGCCGGCTGCACCGTCCCGGGGGATCTCCCCGAGGTGAAGCGGAAGGTGTACGGGGCGCTGGGGAAGGTTCTGTCGTGACGGGCGTGCTCGTCCTGGACAAACCCGGGGGGATCACCTCCTTCCAGGCGGTCCAGGCGGTGGGGCGGATCCTGCGGGAGCGGAAATGCGGGCACGCCGGGACCCTCGACCCGATGGCCACGGGGGTCCTCCCCGTCTGCGTCGGCAGCGCGACGAAAATCGCAGGGTACCTCGTCGCGGAGGAGAAGGCGTACGAGGTGGAGTTCCGCTTCGGCGTCGCCACGGACACGGGGGACGCCGCCGGGAAGGTCCTTGCGGAGCGGCCCGGCGCGTCTGCGCCGGAGGGGGAGGTGGCCGCGGCCGTGGCGGCACTGGTGGGAACCTTCGACCAGGTGCCGCCGGCCTACTCCGCAATCAAGGTGGACGGCGTACGCTCCTACGCGCTGGCACGGAAGGGGAAGGAGGTCCCCCTGGCCGCGCGGCGGGTCGCGGTGCGGGAGGCCAGGCTCCTCTCCTTCGGGCCGGAGGGGTTCCGGGCGGTCATCACCTGTTCCAAGGGATTCTACGTCCGGTCGCTGCCGAGGGATTTCGGGGAGCGCCTCGGAGTCCCGATGACGGTGGCGGGCCTGCGCCGTCTGCGGGTGGGATCGTTCCGGGTCGAGGACGCGGTGACCCTGGAGGCCCTGGAGGACAAGGCCGGCCGGGGAGAGGCGGCGTCGCTCCTGATCCCGATCGTGGACGCGCTCGCCGGCTACCCGCGGTGGGTCGTCCCGGCGAATGCGGCGTCCGCAGTGCGGAATGGGCGTCTCGCGGGGGACTGGCTGGCCGGTCGCGCGGCGGCGGAGCGGGGGGGGATCGCCCTCCTCGTGACGGAAAGGCTGGAACCGCTTGCCCTCGCGGGGCGGGATACGACCGGCCTCTGGAAGATCCTGCGGGGCATCTGATTTACATCCCCGGCGCGATGTGTTATAAAAAAACTTCAATAAAACCGGAAACATTTCCCAGGGGCAGGAAAAGGAGAGAGGCGAAAGGTCATGAGCCTGGTTGCGGACAAGAAGAGTGAACTCATCGGCAAGTTCCGTGTCCACGAGAAGGACACCGGGTCCCCGGAGGTCCAGATCGCGCTCCTCACGGAGCGGATCAACATGATCACGGACCACCTGAAGACCCACAACAAGGACTTCGGCTCCCGGCGGGGCCTGCTCAAGCTCGTCGGGCAGCGCAGGCGTCTGCTGGACTACCTGAAGGCGAAGGAGTCCATGCGGTACAAGGCCGTGGTGGAATCCCTCGGCCTCCGCAAGTAGCCCGGCGTTTTTCCGACAACCACCGACATACATCCCGCGGCCCGAGCGGCCGCCACGAGAAGGGAACAGAAAACCGTGGGAAACGTGTACGAAACGGAAATATCCGGGCGGACCCTGTCCGTCGAATCGGGCCGCTGGGCCAAGCAGGCGGGCGGCGCCGCGGTCGTGCGGTACGGTGACTCGGTGGTGCTGGTCACCGCCTGCGTCACGGAAAATCCCAGGCCCGGGATCGACTTCCTCCCGCTTGTGGTCGACTATGTCGAGAAGACGTTCGCCGTGGGGAAGATCCCCGGCGGCTTCTTCAAGCGCGAGGGGCGGCTCTCCGAGTACGAGGTCCTCACCTCCCGCCTCATCGACCGCCCCATCCGGCCCCTCTTCCCGAAGGGGTTCTACAACGAGATTCAGGTGATCGCCACCGTCCTCTCCGCGGACAAGGAGAACGACACGGGGATCCTGGCGATGATCGGCGCCTCCGCGGCGCTGACCATCTCGGAGATCCCTTTCCAGGGCCCCATCGCCGGCGCGCGCGTCGGGCGGCTCGACGGCGAACTGGTGATCAACCCCCGCATCCCGGACCTCGAACGCAGCGACCTGGACATCTTCGTGGCGGGCAGCCGGGACGCGATCCTGATGGTCGAGGGGGAGGCGAACGAGGTCCCCGAGGAGGAGGTGCTCGACGCGATCCTCTTCGCGCACCGCTCCCTGGTCCCCGTCCTGGAGATCCAGGAGCGGATGGCGGGGGAGATCGGGAAAGAGAAGCGCGCATTCGAGAAGAAGGTTCTCCCCGAGGAGGATGTGAAGAAGATCGCCGAGATCGCCCGGGGCGCGCTTTCCGACGCGTACGCGATCCAGGCGAAGCAGGACCGGCGGAAACGGATCGAGGAGACCGCCGAGGCGGTTCGCAGCGCGTTCCCGGAGGAGGAGCGCGCCGAGAAGGCGGCCCTGATCGCCGACGCGTTCAAGAGCCTCGAGAAGAAGATCGTCCGCGGCAAGATCACCCGCGAGAGGAAGCGGATCGACGGCCGCGGCCTGTCGGACGTTCGCCCCATCTCCTGCGAGGTCGGCATTCTGCCGAGGACCCACGGATCGGCGGTGTTCACGCGAGGCGAGACGCAGGTGCTGGTCACCGCGACCCTGGGCACCTCGCAGGACGAACAGCGCATCGACTCGCTCCTGGGCGACACCACGAAGGCATTCATGCTCCACTACAACTTCCCGCCGTTCAGCGTCGGCGAGGTGAAGATGCTGCGCGCGCCCGCACGACGCGAGGTGGGGCACGGGGCCCTGGCCGAGCGGGCCGTGACGAAGGTGCTCCCGCAGGGCGCCGATTTCCCCTACACGGTCCGCGTGGTGTCCGAGGTGCTCGAGTCGAACGG
>JAGGAJ010000047.1 GCA_017889845.1 Deltaproteobacteria bacterium | reverse complement strand
GACGGCGGTCGCCGGGGCTTCCATCGATCGTTGGACCGGTTGGGTCAAGGCGGTTTTCCTGAAAGCTGTTCGCGGATGGGCCGGATGACCCTCGGGTTCTAACCGTATCCCCGGCCAGCACCGGGGGCGATGGACCGCCTGGCGGCAAAACTCCTCGAAAAACCCGCACCCCATGCGCAACCGGACGCCAGCGAAATCCGCAACCTATTGGAATAAAAAGATAAAATTTCCTAAAAAGGTATGTAACACGGCTGCCCGGCCCGATCAAGGTCCGACGGGCAATTGCGGCGGGGACGGGTTTTACGGGATGGGGGGGGCGAACCGGCGGATTGCTTCGAGGGCGGCCTCCGCCTTCTGCGCTTTCCGGTCCCGCTTCCTTCGCGCCGGCACCTCGGGCAGGAGGCCGAAGTTGGCGTTCATCGGCTGGGGCTCCCCGGGGGCGGGCGTGGTGATGTGCGCCATCAGGGCCCCGATCATGGACTCCCTCGGGAACGCCCTGGGCTCGCCGCCCCTCGCCCGCGCCGCCACGGCAGCCGCCGCGACCATCCCCGAGGCGATCGACTCGACGTACCCCTCCACGCCGGTGAACTGCCCGGCGAAGAACAGGCCCGCCCTCTTCCGGGATTCCATCCAGGGCGTGAGGTGCCGCCGCGCGTCCAGGAAGCTGTTCCGGTGCACCGAGCCGTACCTCAGGAACGCCGCCTTCGAGAGGCCGGGAATCATGGAGAACACGCGCCGCTGCTCCGGCCAGGCCAGCCGCGTCTGGAATCCCACGAGGTTGTACATTGTGCCTTCGGCGTTCTCCTTCCGCAGTTGGACCACGGCGTGCGGGACCCTTCCCGTCGCGGGGTCCCGCAGGCCCACGGGCCGGAGCGGGCCGAAGAGGAGGGTTTCCGGCCCGCGCCGGGCGATCTCCTCGACCGGCATGCACCCCTCGAAGTATTTCGGTTCCTCGAAGTCGCGCAGGGGAACGGTGCGGGCCGAAAGGAGCGCCGCGAGAAAGGCCTCGTACTGCGCCCGGTCCATCGGGAGGTTGAGGTAGTCCCCCGACCCCGCCCCGTAGCGGTCCGCGACGAACGACGCCTCCCGGTCGACCGATTCCGCCTCCACGATGGGGGAGATGGCGTCGTAGAAGTAGAGCCCGCCGTCCCCGAGGAATTCCCGCACGCTGACGGCGAAGCGGTCCGGCGGGAGCGGGCCGCACGCCAGGACGACCAGCGGTCCGGCGGGAATGGCTGTGACCTCCTCGCACCGCACGACCACGCCCGGCCGCGACCGCACCGCTTCCGTCACCAGGCGCCCGAACCGCTCCCGGTCCACCGCAAGCGCCTTGCCGGCCGGGACGCGGACGGACCCGGCGAGCCGCGTCAGGAGCGAGCCCAGGATCCGAAGTTCCTCCTTGAGCAGGCCCTTCCCGGAGGTGGTCTCCTCCGATCCCAGCGAATTGCTGCACACGAGCTCGGCGAACCATCCGGTCAGGTGCGCGGGAGTGAGACGGCCGGGGCGCATCTCGAAGAGCTCCACCGGGATGCCGGCATCCGAGAGCAGGAGTGCCGCCTCGGAACCGGCGAGACCGGCCCCGACGATCGTGACCGTCCCCTCACCCATCCGCGTGGCCCTCCCCCTCCCTTTCCGGACGCGCCGGCAGGAACAGGGAGAACGTGCTCCCCTTCCCCGGATCGGAGCGGACCTCGATGAATCCTTTGTGGTAGTGGATGATCCGCTGGGAGATGGAGAGCCCGAGCCCCGTTCCCCCCTCCTTCGTGGTGAAGAAGGGATTGAAGATCTTACCGAGATTCCGGGGGTCGATTCCCGATCCCGTGTCCGAGACCGTGGCGACGACGAAGCGGCTGCCCTGGCGGATCTCGTCGTGGACATCCAGGAGGACCCGCCCCCCCGGCGGCGTGGCCTGCAACGCGTTGCGGATCAGGTTCCACATCACCTGGCGGAGCTGTTCCGGGTCCCCGTCGACGGACAGCTCCTTCGTCGCCGCGAAGACGATCGAAACCTTCCCGTCCCGCGCCTCCCCCGCGCGGACCGCCTCCGCGACGTCCCGGATCAGGGCCGGCAGTTCGACCACCTGCACGTTGCGGGCGGAGGGGCCGGCGTAGGCCAGGAAGTCCGTGATCAGTCCGTTCAATCGCCTGCTTTCCCGCTCGATGATCTCCAGGAGGGTGGCCGACTCCTCGCCGGCCACCCCCGGCGACTCCCGGAGAAGCTGGGAGGAGCCCGCGATGGATGCGAGCGGGTTACGGATCTCGTGAGCCAGCCCCGCGGCGAGTTCTCCCACGCCGGCCAGCCGGTCCGCGATCCGGATCCGCTCCTCCATCTGCTTGATCGGCGTGAGATCCTGGAAAATGAACACCTGCCCGATCGCCTCCCCGGCCGCGTCCCTCATCCGCGAGGAGGAGAATCCCAGGTGGATCTCCACGCCGTCCGGGCGCCGGAAACGGATTTCCGGCCTGGGAAGGCGCGAATCCTCCCCCCCCCTCCCCCCGGGTTCCTCCATGCCGGCGAGGACCTCCCCGATTTTCCTTCCGGACACCTCCTCCCTCCCCACGCCGAGGATCCCGCAGGCCGTGTCGTTGATCAGGTTCACGTCTCCGTCGATGCCGGTGGTGATGATCCCGGAAGGGATGTTGTCGATCACGTGGCGGTGGAACGTTTCGAGACTCCGGATCACGTCGTCCCGGGCCTGTACGCGCTGTTTCCCCTTCCGGATGTCCTCCCCCAGGATGCCCGATAGGACCCCCGTCAGCAGGAAGCCCGTCGAGTGCGTCAATGCGGAGCGGAAGAACAGGGAGAAGCTGATGGCCGTCGGGTCCGCGCCGGGCGGGGTGATGGCGCCCCGCATCTGCAGATAGATCAGGAGGCTGTAGGCCGCGGCGGAGAGCACGGCCCAGGCGACGGCCCCGCGGAAGTACCGTTCCAGGCTCCCGAGGAGGATGACGATGACGTACATGAAGGAGAATACGCTGTCGTAGAGACCGGTGGCGACCACCACCAGCGAGATGAAGGCGACGTCCGCCAGCGCCTGGAGGCCCGCCGCGTACAGCGGCAGCACCGAACTGCCCCAGGCCGCGTACCGGAGCAGGAGCCAGCCGTAGGACAGGACCACGGTCAAGTAGAGAAACCGGAACTCCTCCGTCAGGAGCAGTTCCGGCGCGCGAAGCTGGACGGACACCACCGACGCCAGGAGGGCGAAGGTGATCACGGACCGCACCAGGATGAGGTTGCGCCCCTCGGGCTCCCGCCCGCTCCGGCCCGCAGAGGGGCTTCCGGACAAAGGCTACCCGACGACCCCCGCCAGCTTGAAGACCGGCAGGTACATGGCGATGACCATCCCTCCGATGACCACCCCGAGGAAGATCATCAGCATCGGCTCGAGGAGGGAGGTCAGCGCCTCGACAGCGGAATCCACTTCGTCGTCGTAGAAGTCTGCGATCTTGTTCAGCATGGTGTCGAGGGCGCCGGTCGCCTCGCCGACCGCGACCATCTGGGTCACCATCGGCGGGAACACGGTGCTCTCCATCAGCGGCTCCGCGATCGTCTTCCCCTCGCTGATGCTGCCGCGGGCCTTCAGGATCGCCTCCTCGATGATCTTGTTCCCCGCCGTCTTCGCCACGATGTCCATGCTGTCCAGGATCGGGACGCCGCTGCTCACCATCGTCCCGAGGGTCCGGGAGAAGCGCGCGACCGCGATGCGCTGCAGGAGGGACCCAACGACGGGAGTCCGGAGAAGCAGCCGGTCGATGTTTCTCCGCCCGCTCTCCTGGCGGTAGTACCACCGGATCCCGGCCCCTACCAGGAAGAAGAACACCAGGATGCCCAGGAAGTATTTCTGGGCGAAGGCGCTCAGGGACAGCACGACCTGGGTCGGCCCGGGGAGCTCCTGCCCGAAGTCCGAGAACATCTTCGCGAAGATCGGGATGACGTACAGGAGGAGGACGACCGTCACGATCAGGGCCACCGCGATGATGGTCGAGGGGTAGACCATCGCGCCCTTGATCTTCTTGGCGAGCTTCATTGCTTTCTCGATGTGCTCGGCGAGCCGGGAGAGGATCGTGTCGAGGATGCCGCCCACCTCCCCCGCGGCCACCAGGTTCACGAAGAGCGCGTCGAACACCTTCGGATGCTTGGTGAGGGCGTCCGCGAAGGTGGACCCGCTCTCCACGTCCTCCTTGACCTTCAGGATCACCTTCTTGAAGGAGAGGTTCTCCTGCTGCAGGCCGAGGATGTCCAGGCACTGCACCAGGGGGAGGCCCGCGTCGATCATGGTGGCGAACTGGCGCGTGAAGATGGCCAGCTCCTTCTGGGTGACCTTCTTCTCCCCCCGGAACGGCAGGTTGATGGCGAACTCCACCCCCTTCTTCCGGATCCGGATGGGCGCGATCTGCTCCCGGCGCAGCTGGGCGAGGACGAAGGCCTCGCTCGGGGCCTCCATCTCCCCCGTCACCGCACCCCCCGTCCGGTTCTTTCCCTCCCACGCGAATTTCGCCATCGTTTCCTCCGTCGCCGAATGGAAAGGGCCTACGCCCTCCGACCCGCCCCCTGGGGGGCGCTCTGGGCCGAGGAGAGCAGGTTCCGGAACTCGTCCGGGTCGGTGCTCCGGCCGACCGCATCATCCAGCGTGATCTCCCGCCGCAGGAACAGCGTGAGAAGGGACTGGTTCAGGGTCTGCATGCCGAACTTGGATTGCCCGACCTGCATCTGCGAATAGATCTGGTGGACCTTCTCCTCGCGGATCAGGTTGCGGATCGCGGCGTTCGGGATCATCACCTCGAGGGCCAGCACCCTGCCGCCGCCGCTCGCGCGGGGGATGAGGATCTGCGAGAGGACGCCCTCCAGCACGAACGACAGCTGGGCCCTGACCTGGGGCTGCTGGTACGGCGGGAACACGTCCAGGATCCGGTTGATCGTCTGGACGCAGGAGTTGGTATGCAGGGTCGCGAACACCAGGTGCCCGGTCTCCGCCACGGTGAGGGCCGCCTCGATCGTCTCCAGGTCCCGCATCTCGCCGATGAGGACCACATCGGGGTCCTGCCGCAGGATGTATTTCAGCGCCTTCTTGAAGTTCTGGGTGTCCGCGGTGACCTCCCGCTGGTTCACCAGGCACTTCTTGTGCGGGTGGAGGTACTCGATCGGGTCCTCGATGGTGATGATGTGCTCCTGCCGCTCGTTGTTGATCTTGTCGAGCATGGCCGCGAGGGTCGTCGACTTGCCGGAACCGGTGGGCCCGGTCACCAGGACCAGCCCGCGCGGCTTCTTGCAGAGCTCCTTGAGCACCGTGGGGAGGCCCAGCTCCTCGAAGGAGCGGACGCGGAACGGGATCGTCCGGAACGCCCCGGCCACGGCGCCGCGCTGCATGTAGACGTTCGCCCGGAACCGGGAGAGCCCCTTGACGCCGAAGGAGAGGTCGAGTTCCCAGTCCTCCTCGAACCGCTGCTTCTGCGCCTCCGTGAGGATGCTGTAGCAGAGGCGCTTGGTGTCCTGCGGCATCAGCGGCTCGAGGGGGAGGGGGACCAGGCGGCCGTCCACCCGGATCGTCGGCGCGATCCCCGTGGTGATGTGGAGGTCGGAGGCCCCTTTCTCGTACATCGTGCCGAGAAGTTCCTGCATCGTGATCATGCGCCAGCACCCCTTTCCGTGCGGATCAGTCCGGAGCGGTCACCCGCAGGACCTCTTCCAGCGTGGTGACCCCCTCTTCCACCTTGGAGATGCCCGCCTGGCGGAGCGTCTTCATCCCCAGCCGGACGGCCTCCCGCTTGATGTCGATGGCCGACCCGCCCCGCAGCACCATCTCCTTCAACTCCTCCTTGACCGGCATCACTTCGTAGAGCGCCACGCGCCCGCGGAACCCGGTGCCGTTGCAGTCGTCGCATCCCTTCCCCTTCGCGGGCTTCGCGAGCTTGATCCGCTCCGGCTTCATCCCGGCGTCGACGAGCGCCTTCGGCGGGATCCGCACCTCCTCCCGGCAATTCCCGCAGACCCGGCGGGCGAGGCGCTGGGCGACGATGAGGTTCAACGACGACGAAACGAGGAACGGCTCGATCCCCATGTTGAGGAGCCGGGTGACGGTGCTGGGGGCGTCGTTGGTGTGCAGCGTGGAGAGCACCAGGTGGCCGGTGAGGGCCGCCTTGACCGCGATCTCGGCGGTCTCGTAGTCCCGGATCTCCCCCACCATGATGATGTCGGGGTCCTGGCGCAGGAAGGAGCGCAGGGACGCCGCGAAGGTGAGGCCGATGTCCTCCTTCATCTGGACCTGGTTGATCCCCGCGAAGTTGTACTCGACCGGGTCCTCCGCGGTGGAGATGTTGTCGGACACCTTGTTGAGCTCGGAGAGGGCCGAGTACAGGGTCGTCGTCTTCCCGGACCCGGTCGGCCCGGTGACCAGGATCATCCCGTACGGCCGGTGGATCGCCTCCGTGAAGTACGTCAACGGCTCCGCCTCGAAGCCCAGCTTCGTCATGTCCAGCTGCAGGCTCGCCTTGTCGAGGAGGCGGAGGACGATCTTCTCGCCGTAGATCGTCGGAAGGGTGGAGACGCGGAAGTCCATCTCCCGCCCCTTCCCCATCTTCATCTTGATGCGGCCGTCCTGTGGCAGGCGCCGCTCCGCGATGTCCAGGGAAGCCATGATCTTGAGGCGCGAGGAGAGGGCGCCGCGGAGCCGCAGGGGCGGACGCATGATCTCGTAGAGGACCCCGTCCACCCGGTACCGGACCCGGAACTCCCTTTCGTACGGCTCGATGTGGATGTCCGAGGCACGGCGCTTGATCGCCTCGGTGAGGAGATAGTTCGCCAGCTTGACGACCGGGGCGTCGTCCACGCTCCGCTCGGCGTCGCCGGCGTCGATGTCCTCCTCGCGGATGACCTCGAGATCCTCGTCCAGCTCGGAGATGATGTCCTTGAACTCCATCGAACGGTCGAAGAACTTGTTGATCGCGGCCGTGATGTCGCGTTCGGAGGCGAGGACGAGTTCGACGGAGTAGCCGGTCTTGAAGCCGATCCCGTCGATGATCGCCATGTTGGAGGGGTCGGCCACGGCGACGATCATCTTCGCCCCGATGCGATTGATGGGGAGGGCGAGATGCTTCTGGACCATCTCCTCCGGGAGAAGGCGGACGACCTCGGAGTTGACCTCGTACTTGGACAGGTCCACGACGGGCAGATTGAACTGGCGGCCCAGGAAGGCGAGGAGTTCCTCTTCCTTTATGTGCCCGGCCTTCACGAGAACGGTGCCGATCCGCTCCCGGGTCTTCTCCTGGGTCTCCAGCGCGGACCGTAACTGGTCCGCGCTGATCAGGTTCCCCTTGAGCAGCATTTCGCCGATCTTCGTCGCCAGCACGGACAAGGGCGATCCTACCTCGACGGGTTGTGGATTACGGTCGAATGTATCATATTTTCAAAGCCTTCTTCGCGATGCCGAGGAACGCCTCCCCGGGAATTTTCCTGCCTGTCCAGAGGGCGAAGCTGCGCGCCGCCTGGTGGGCCAGCATCGGCAGCCCGTCGACGGCCGGTACCCCCCGGGCCCGGAGCCGCCGGACCAGCGCGGTGCCCCCTGCCCGGTAAACTATATCGGCAAAGCGTGCGGTTTTCTCTACATCTTTTATCGGGAAATTCTCCCACTCCCCGCGGAGGCCCAGAGAGGTGCACTGCACGATCAGGTCCGCGCCGCGGATCGCCTCCCGGAGGGTCGCAGGCCGAAGGTCCCCGGCGGAAAATGAAACGCGCGGAAGGCGGGGAGAAAGGGCAGCGGCGAGATCCGCCGCCCGCCGGGGATTGCGGTTCAGGACGTCGATCCTCCGGGTTCCCGCCGTTCCCAGCGACCAGGCGATGCCGCGGGCCGCCCCGCCGGCCCCCAGCAGGACGACACGCGGGAACCGCCGGCCCCAGCCGTTCCCCTCGAGTGCGTCGAGGAATCCCGCACCGTCCGTATTCTCCGCGTGGACCCGGCCGCCCCGGACCACCAGGGTGTTGGCGGCTCCGCACGCCTCGACCGCGTCCGAGCGCGTGTCCGCCATCCCGGCGGCCTCCTCCTTGTGGGGGATCGTGACGTTCCCGCCGAGGAAGTTCGCTTCCCGGACGACCTGCAGGAAATTCCCCAGGCGGCCCGGCGGCAGGTCGACCGGCACGTAGTAGAGGGGAAGCCCGAGGCGCGCGATGATCCCGTTGTGCATGGCGGGGCTCAGGGAGTGCGAAACGGGGTGGCCGACGACGAAGAGCAGGGAGGGATCCCCCGAACGCCGGGGCGCCCCGGGCAAGGCCGTCAATCCTGGAGCTCGAGGTTCCAGTACGTGAAGTCGATCACGTTGAGGAACGGTACCCACTCCCTGTGGATGGGGGTCCGCAGGGAAAAGGCGTATTCCGGGGACCACCGGGGCGTCCGGGGGGGCACGACCAGCCGCATCCCGGCCTGTTCCGGCCGGTGGCCGCCCTTGCGCTTGTTGCACGGGACGCAGCTGCACACGATGTTCTCCCAGCTCGTCTTCCCTCCCTGGGAGCGGGGCACGACGTGGTCGAGGTTCAGTTCGCTGCTGTGGAAGGACCTCCCGCAATACTGGCAGATGTTGCGGTCCCGGACGAATATGTTCCGGCGGCTGAACCGGACGTTGCGGCGCGGGACACGGTCGTAGGCGACCAGGACCACCACGCGGGGCACCCGGACGGCCCGTCCCACCAGGCCGACCGCATCGTCCCCCATCGCCACCGACAGGGCGCTCCAGGACGGATAGTCGAACGTCTCGTACTGCTCGTTGATCGCGCGGGCGAGGCCGGAGTACAGGAGACAGAAGGCGCGGCGGACGCTGGTGACGTGCACCGGGAAGAAACCGCGGTTCAGGACCAGGACGCTCGAGCTCAGCATCGTGTCGCCCGCCGGGACATGGTGGCTCCTACTGTACCCGCCGGGCCATGGGCGGTCAACCGTTCTTCTCGGCCGCCAGGAGCGCCGCGGCAAGCGCGGGGACCTCGTCGTCCCGCACGGTCCGGAGGTCGAGGAGGAGCCTCCCCCCGGCCAACCGGGCGACCACGGGGGGATCCCCCCGGCGGAGCCGTTCTTCCAGCCTCCCCTCGTCGATCCCGGGGCGGGTGACCGCGACGCACGCCGTGGGGATGAAGACGTCCGGCAACGCGCCGCCTCCCGGCGAGGTCTCTCCCCTCACGACGGAGAGAACCAGACGCGTGTCCCCCGCACGGCGGACCCGGCGCACGAGGCGCGCCGCACGGGCCCGGACCGCTGTTTCCGGCTCGAGGAGCATCCGGAGGACCGGAACCCGTCCCCGCGCCCTCCGCTCGTCGGCGTAGAGCCGCAGGACCGCCGCCATGGCGGCGATGCACAGCTTGTCCACCCGCAGCGCGCGGGAGAGGGGGTGTTTGCGGAGAGGGCCGACCAGTTCCTCCTTCCCCACGATGATCCCCGCCTGCGGACCGCCGAGAAGCTTGTCCCCGCTCGCCGTGACCACTCCCGGCCCCGCGGCCAGAACCTGCCGGAGGGAGAACGCGCCGGGAATCCCGTCGCGGGTCAGGTCGAGAAGCGCCCCCGAGCCCTGGTCCTCCATGACGGGGATGCCCGCGCGTGCGCCCAGCCGGGCCAGGTCCCCCGCGGAGACCTCCTCCGTGAACCCCCGCTGGACGAAGTTCGAACGGTGGACCTTGAGGAGGAGCGCCGTCTGCCCGGTGATCGCACGCTCGTAGTCCGACAGGCGCGTGCGGTTGGTGGTGCCCACCTCCACCAACCGGGCCCCGCTCTCCGCCATGACGTCGGGTACGCGGAAGGAACCGCCGATCTCCACCAGTTCCCCGCGGCTGACGATCACTTCCCGGCCGCGGGCGATCCCGGCGAGGCACAGGAGGACCGCTGCCGCGTTGTTGTTCACCACGTGCGCGCACTCGGCGCCCGTGAGGTCCCGCAGCATCCCCTCGACGTGGGAAAGGCGCGAGGACCGCTCCCCCGACGCCAGGTCGAGTTCGAGGTTCGAGTATCCGCCCGCGGTGTCCGACACCGCGGCGAGGGCTTCTTCGGGGAGCGGCGCGCGGCCGAGGTTGGTGTGCACGACCACCCCGGCGGCGTTGATGACGCGCCGGATGGGCAGGGCCTCCCCCGCGGCGATCGCGGCCGGGAGCCGGGTCACGATCCGTTCCGCCCACGCCTCCCGTGAGACGGGGGCGGCCCCGGCGCCTTCCCCGGCGCGTATCCCGTCGAGGATCCTCCGGAGGGCGGACACGACGATGTCGCGGGGATGCGCCTGCATCATCTGCCGGACGGCATCCCGCGCGAGAAGCGACGCAACCGAGGGCAGAGCTCGCAATCGGTGCGCCTCGGCCTTCGTGCCGCGCTTCACCCCTTTGCGAGTTCCCGGAGAAGGAGGTTCTTACCGTAGAGGGCGTTCTTCCGGACGAGTTCCTCGGCGATGTCGGGGTCCTTCTTCCGGAACGCCTCGATGATGTCCCTGTGCTGCCGGATCGATCCCTCGATCTTCCCGGGCATGGCGAGGATCAGGCGGAACCGCTGGAACTGCATGACCATGTTCTGGACGATGGCGTGGAGCTTCTCGTTCCCGCAGGCGCGCAGGAAGATGTCGTGGAACTCGTTGTGCAGCTCGAGGACCCGGCGGAGGTCCTTCTTCTGGGACGCCGCCTCGATCTGGCGGTTCACCGTCTCCATCTTCGCGATGTCCGCCGCGGTGAGCACCTTCGTCGCGCAGCGGGCCGCGTACCCCTCCAGGACCATCTTCAGGTCGTAGAAGTTCGAAATGTCCTGGGGGGACAGGGAAGCCACGATCGCCCCCTTCCGGGGGACGACGGAGATGAACCCCTCCGACTCCAGCTGCCGGAACGCCTCCCGGATGGGCGTGCGGCTGATCCCGAACTTGTCCGCGAGCTCCGGCTCGGCGATGCGCGTTCCCGCCTGGAGCTGGCCGTTGACGATCGCGTTGCGGATCGACTCGACGATCCGTTCCCGCAGGGTCATGTGGTTGTCGATTCGGATTCTCAGTTTTTGCAACGGGTTACCTCGGCGGGCCGGAAAATGAACAACGTTCTATGTATACAGTATGCACCCCGGTTGTCAAGCCGGATTTTTC
>JAGGAJ010000046.1 GCA_017889845.1 Deltaproteobacteria bacterium | reverse complement strand
GGATGGAGGCGGCACCCGGATTCGAACCGGGGGATAAAGGATTTGCAGTCCTCTGCCTTACCGCTTGGCTATGCCGCCGTAAACGATATTGTTTTCCGGCGCCCTCCCCGCTGTCAAGTCATTCCCCCCTTTCCGCTCCGCCGGAGGAGTGTTCCTGTTCCATCGTAGTTTCAGGTACGTCCCCGTTTTGGGGTAGTATGGGGGTGGACGTCACCGTGCAACCGGGAGGTCCCCCGTGCCCCTCACCGTTTTCGTCACCGGAGCCGCCGGCTTCATCGGCTCGCACGTATGCGAGGCGCTCCTCTCCCGGGGGGACCGGGTCGCCGGCCTCGACAACTTCGACCCCTTCTACGACCGTATGATCAAGGAACGCAACCTCCGCGCCCTGCGTGCGCACCCGGCCTTCTCCTTCACGGAAGGGGACATCCGCGACGCCGCAACCCTTTCCCGTTGGGGGGAGGGGAGTCCGCCGGATGCATTGATCCACCTCGCCGCGAAGGCGGGGGTCCGCCCCTCGGTTGCCGACCCGGCGGGGTACGCGGACGTCAACGTCCTCGGCACGATCCGCCTCTTGGACTGGGCGCGGAAGCGCGCGGTCCCGAAGTTCCTGTTCGCCTCCTCCTCGTCGGTGTACGGCGGCAACACGAAGGTCCCCTTCTCGGAGGACGATTTCGTGGACCGCCCCGTAAGTCCCTACGCGGCGACGAAGAAGGCGGGGGAACTGCTCTGTCACACGTACTGCCACCTCTACGGCATGAACGTGGTCGCCCTGCGCTTCTTCACCGTCTACGGTCCGAGGCAGAGGCCGGAAATGGCGATCCACAAGTTCACCCGCGGGATTTTCGAAGGGAGGGAAATCGACCTGTACGGCGACGGATCCTCGCGCCGGGACTACACCTACATAGACGACATCGTGTCCGGGGTCCTCGGCTCGATGAGCGCCCCCCCGGGGTATCGCGTGTACAACCTGGGGGAGTCCGCCACCATCTCCCTTGCCGACCTGGTGAGCCTGCTGGAGAAGGCGTGCGGGCGGCCCGCCGCCCGGCGCTTCCGCCCCCCGGAGCCCGGGGACGTCCCCGTGACGTTCGCGGACATCTCCCGGGCGAGATCCGAGTTCGGATACGACCCGCGCATCCCCATCGGGGCGGGCGTGGACCGTTTCGTGGAATGGTACCGGCGTGAGGAAACCATCCGAGAGGACCAGGGAAGGAGGGTGCCATGAAGGTGACGCTGTCGGTGATCAAGGCGGACATCGGCTCCATCGGGGGCCACATCCAGCCGAGCGCGCGGCTGGTGGAGACCGTACGGACGAGGATCGCGGACGGGGGGAAAGGGCTGCTCCTCGACACGTACGTGGGGTTCACGGGGGACGACGTGGCGATCCTGATGTCCCACACCCGGGGCGCGGGAAACGAGGGGGTCCACAAGCTCGCGTGGGACGCCTTCATCGCGGGGACCGCGACGGCGAAGGCCCAGGGCCTCTACGGCGCCGGGCAGGACCTGCTGAAGGACTCCTTCTCCGGGAACGTGAAGGGGATGGGGCCCGCCGTGGCGGAGATGGAGTTCGAGGAGCGGCCGAACGAGCCGTTCCTCCTCTTCGCGGCGGACAAGACCGACCCGGGGGCGTACAACCTTCCGTGCTACCTCGGCTTCGCCGACCCGATGGTTTCCTCGGGGCTGATCCTCTCGCCGAAGGTTGGGAAGGGGTTCACCTTCCGCATCATGGACGTGGCGTACACGGAGGGGGACCGGGTGATCGACCTGTCCGCGCCGGAGGACCTCTATGATATCGCGGCCCTGCTGCGCGACCAGGAGCGGTTCGTCGTCGAGTCCGTGCGCTCCCGCGCGACGGGGGAGATCGCGGCCGTGGTGAGCACCACCCGCCTCCACAACATCGCGGGAAAGTACACCGGGAAGGACGACCCGGTGATGCTTGTCCGGACGCAGGGAAACTTCCCCGCCACGGGCGAGGTGCTGGCCCCGTTCACCATCGGCCACTTCGTCGCCGGCTTCATGCGGGGCAGCCACCACGGCGCGCTGATGCCCGTCCCGCGGAACACGGGGACCTCCTTCTTCGACGGGCCGCCGATCGTGTCGTGCCTGGCCTTCTGCGTGAAGGAAGGGAAGTTCACGGAAGCCGCCGACACCTTCGCGCACCCGTACTGGGACTACGTCCGGACGAAGACGGCGGCCAAGTCCGAGGATCTCCGGCGGCAGGGGTTCTTCGGCCCCGCGATGCTCCCGTACAGCGAGCTGGAGTACGGCGGGATCGTGGAGCGCCTGTCGGCCATGGATGCGAAGTTCCGCGTTCTCAAGTCGAGGAAAGAGGAAGTAACGGCGTGACCCCGGGGGCCTCGCGGCGGAGGGGAGGGCCGGAAGGGCGGGGGAGAAGCGGTTGACCCGTACCGTCCGCCCCCTCCCCGACGAGGTGGTCAACCGGATCGCGGCCGGGGAGGTGGTCGAACGCCCCGCGTCCGTCCTGAAGGAGCTGCTCGAGAACGCCGTCGACTCCGGCGCCTCGAACGTGGACGCGGAGGCGTCGGGCCCGTTCCCGTTCACTCTCCGGGTGACGGACGACGGGTCCGGGATGACCCGCGAGGAGGCGGAGGTCGCGATCCGCCGGCACACCACGAGCAAGATCGTCTCCGCGGACGACCTGGAGCGCATCGCGAGCTTCGGCTTCCGGGGAGAGGCCCTCCCGTCCATCGCCTCCGTGTCGCGCCTGCGGCTTGTCACCCGGCCCCGGGGGCAGGGGGCCGCCACGGAGCTCGTGCTGGAAGGGGGCGTCGTGACCGCCGTCCGGGACGCCGGGGGGCCCCCGGGTACGACCGTCACCGTGGCGGAACTGTTCGGCAACGTCCCCGCCCGGAGGAAGTTCCTGAAAAGCGAGCGGACGGAACTCTCCCACCTGTGGGAGGTATTCCACGGCGTAGCCATCCCCGGCGAGGGGGTCGCCTTCCGTTTCGCGGACGGCAGGGGGACGTTCCTCTACGAGGGCAGGGAGAGCGCGCCGGACCGCGCGAGGCGCCACGCGGGGGATGACGCCCAATACCTCGTTCCCGTCGACCTCTCCTCCGCCTTCTTCCGGGTCTTCGGCTTCGCGGGGCTCCCGCAGCTCTCCCGGGCCGGGGGGTCGGGGCTGTGGTTCTTCGTCAACGGGCGCCGTTTCCGCGACCGCGGGCTGTACGCGGCGGTGCGGGAGGCGTACCGGGGGATCCTGCCGGCCGACCGGCTGCCCGTGGCCTACCTCTTCATCACCTGCAGCCCGTCGGAGGCGGACGTGAACGTCCACCCCGCGAAGACGGAGGTGCGTTTCCGCTACCCCCGGGACCTGAACGAACTGGTGCGGCACGCCATCGGGCAGGCGCTGGGGGAGACGCCGGCTCCGACCGGGTTCCCCGCGTACCGGTGGGAGCCGCGCGCCGCGCCGCGGGGGGGGCGACCCGGCGCCGCGCCGCCCGACATGAGCCTGACGGGGGTCGTCGGCGGTCCCGCGCCGCCGCCGTCCGCCGTTCCCCTTCCGTGGGAGCCCCCGGGGACGGAAGGTCCGGGCGAGCGGTTCTTCTCCTCCCTCGTCCCCGTGGGGCAGGTGATGGGGACGTACCTGGTCTGCGACGGCGCCGACGGTCTTGTGCTGGTGGACCAGCACGCGGCGGACGAGCGGATCGTGTTCTCGCGCCTGAAAGACAGGTACCTGGGCGGGAACGCACCGGTCCAGCGGTGGCTCCACCCCGAGGCGGTCGACCTGCCGGGGGTGCTGCGCGACGAGCGGCCCGCGGTGGAGGCGTTCCTTTCCCGCGCGGGGTTCCTCTTCGAGTTGGAGGGAGAGGGGGGGCTGCGGCTGACCGGCGGTCCGGCGGCGCTGGGGACCTTCGACGCGAGGCGATGGTGGGAGGAGCTGTGTGAGTTCCTTCGCGCCCAGGAGACCCTTCCCAAGGACGTCTTCGACGCGGACCGGGAGCTGTGGCGGATGGCGTGCCACGCATCGGTGCGGGGGGGCGACCGGCTGTCGACCGACCGGGCGCGCCTGCTGCTCGCCGAGCTGGACCGTGCGGTGGCGGCCCACAGCTGTCCCCACGGCCGTCCCGCCTGGATCCGCATCCCCCGCGCCCGCCTCGAGTCCATGTTCCGCCGGGACGGATGAACCGGGACCCCCTCGTCGTCCTGTCCGGCCCCACGGCCTCGGGGAAGTCCGGCCTCGCCATGGCCCTCGCCCGGGCCTTCCCCCTGGAGATCGTCAACGCCGACTCCCTCCAGGTGTACCGGTTCATGGACATCGGCACCGCGAAGCCGTCGCGGGCGGAGCGCGGGGAGATCCCCCACCACCTCATCGACGTGGTCGACCCCGACGAGCCGTACGATGCCGGCCGGTACGTCCGGGAGGCGCAAAGTGCGATCGCCTCGATCCGCGCGCGGGGAAAGGTCCCGATGCTCGTCGGCGGAACGGGGATGTACGTGCGGGCCCTGCTGCGGGGGCTCGACCCCCTCCCCTCGGACCCGGAAGTGCGGCGGGATCTGGACCGTCGCTGGATGGAGGAGGGGGGCGCCGCGCTGCACGGCGAGCTGTACCGCGTCGACCCGGAGACCGCCGCCAGGGTGCATCCCGCCGACCGGCTCCGGGTGGTTCGGGCGCTGGAGATCGCCGCCGTCACCGGGACCCCCCCCAGCCGGGCCCGCGCCGCATGGAGCCCGGGCAGGGCCGGGGTCCACCGGGTCCTCTTCCTCGCCCTGTGGCCGCCCCGGGAGGAACTGTACCGCCGGATCGGCGCGCGGACGGAGGGGATGTTCCGGCAGGGGCTCCTGGACGAGGTCCGGGGGCTCCTCGCGAAGGGGTACGGGCGGGGGCTGAAGCCCATGGTGGCGCTGGGATACCGCCACGCCGCCGCCCACCTCCTGGACGGCGTCCCGCTGGAGGCGACCGTCGAGACGATGAAACGGGACACCCGCCGGTACGCCAAGCGGCAGGAGACGTGGCTCTCCGCCGAGCCGGGCATGTTACGCCTGGCCCCGCAGGATGCCGCGCGGGAGGCGCCCGAAATGGTCAGAAACCTCTTGTCCTGACGGTATTTCCATCTAAAATAAAGGTTTACGCCACAAAACGGGAGCGCTGGATGATCCTCCAGTATCTGGATTTCGAACGGCCCATCGTGGATCTCGAGAACCGGCTCGACCAGCTCAAGCGACTCGACGACGGAACGGACAAGGGCGTCCGGGAGGAGATCGGGAAGCTCGAGAAAAAAATCGGGAAGATCCGCAAGGAAGTGTTCTCGAACCTCACGCGCTGGCAGGTCACCCAGCTGGCGCGCCACCCGAACCGGCCGTACATGCTCGACTACGTCAACCTCCTGTTCAAGAACTTCCTGGAGCTCCACGGCGACCGGGCGTTCCGCGACGACCCGCCCGTCGTCTGCGGCTTCGCCGAACTGGACGGGCAGAAGGTTCTCCTCATCGGGCAGCAGAAGGGGCGCAACACCAACGAGAAGATATACCGCAACTTCGGCATGGCGAACCCGGAGGGGTACCGGAAGGCCCTCCGGATGATGAAGATGGCGGAGAAGTTCAACCTCCCCGTCGTCACGTTCATCGACACCCCGGGCGCCTTCCCCGGCATCGGCGCGGAGGAGCGGGGGCAGTCGGAGGCGATCGCCCGGAACCTCCTGGAGATGGCGCACCTGAAAACCCCCATCGTGGTCGCCGTGATCGGCGAGGGGGGGAGCGGCGGCGCGCTGGCGCTGGGAGTGGGCGACGAGATCCTCATGATGGAGTACGCCATCTACTCCGTCATCTCCCCGGAGGGGTGCGCATCGATCCTGTGGCGCGACACCGCCAAGGCGGAAGTTGCCGCCGAGATGATGAAGATCACCGCGCAGGACCTGAAGCGGTTCGGGGTGGTCGACCGGATCGTGCCGGAACCGCTGGGGGGCGCCCACCGGGACCACAAGGCGGCCGCGGATGCGCTGAAGGCCGCGCTGGTCGAGGCCCTGTACCCCCTCCTCCACATGCCGACGGCCCACCTCCTCGAGCGCCGGTACCGGAAGTTCCGCGAAATGGGAGCCCTCAAGAAGAAGGCCGGGGGGGCCGGTTGACGCGGGACCGCCTGAAGGAGCTCCGCGCCGAGATCGACGCGGTCGACGACCAGATCCTGTCCCTGCTGAACCGGCGCGCGGCGGCCGCCATCGAGGTCGGGAAGATCAAGGAGGAGGAGAACCTCAGGTTCTACGTCCCGGAGCGGGAGGTGGAGATCCTCCGCCGGCTGACCGGGAAGAATCCCGGACCGTTCCCCAACGAGGGGCTGAAGTCCATCTACCGGGAGATCATCTCCGCATCCCTCGCGCTCGAGAAGCCCCTCTCCGTCGCCTTTCTCGGCCCACGCGCCACGTTCACGCACCTGGCGTGCCTGAAGCATTTCGGCGAGAGCGCCCAGTACGTCGCGCAGATCAACCTCTCCGATGTGTTCGACGCCGTGGAGCGGGGCGTGGCGGACTTCGGCGTGGTGCCCATCGAGAACAGCAGCGAAGGGATAGTCAGCAACACCCTCGACATGTTCGTGGACCACAGCCTGCTCATCTGCGGCGAGATCCTGGTGGAGGTGGCCCACGACCTCCTCAGCGTCACCGGGGACATCGACCACGTGAGGAAGGTGTATTCCCACCCGCACGCCATCGCCCAGTGCCGCGGTTGGCTGGAGCGGAACATGCGCTCGGTGCCCGTCTTCGACGTGGAGAGCACGGCGCGGGCGGCGGAACTGGCGGCGGACGACCCGGCGGCGGCGGCGATCGCGGGGGAGGCGGCGGCCAAGATCTACGGGCTGAAGACCATCCGCAAGCGGGTCCAGGACAACACGAACAACTTCACCCGGTTCATCATCCTGGGGAAGCAGGCCGCAGGCCGCACGGGGAACGACAAGACGTCCGTGCTGTTCTCCGCCCGGGACGAGGTGGGGGCGCTCTACCTGATGCTCGAGCCGTTCTCCCGGCACAGCGTGAACCTGACCAAGATCGAGTCCCGCCCCGTCAAGAAGAAGGCGTGGGAGTACCTCTTCTTCCTCGACATGACGGGCCACATCGGCGACGAGCCGGTGGCGAAGGCCCTCGAGGAGCTCAAGGCGCGGGCGCAGTTCATCAAGATCCTCGGTTCCTACCCGAGGGCGTTGTAGGAAAGGAACCCACCCATGATCATCGTGTTGCGGCGCGGGGCGACCGAGCAGGACGTCCTGCAGATCGAGGAGGCGATCAAGGCCATGGGCCTGACCGCGCACATCTCCCGCGGCGTCGAGCGGACGATCATCGGCGCGATCGGCGACGAGCGGAAGATCGACCCCGAGTCGTTCGAGGGGCTGCCCATCGTCGAGAAGGTCCTCCGGATCCTCTCGCCGTTCCGGCTCGTCAGCCGGGAGTTCCAGAAGGAGGACACGGTCATCTCCGTGGGGGGGAAGACGGTGGGGGGAAAGGCGCTGGCCCTTTTCGCCGGACCGTGCTCGGTGGAAGGGCACGAGATGATGGTGGGGATCGGGGGGCGCGTCGCGTCGGCCGGCGCCACGTTCCTGCGCGGCGGGGCGTTCAAGCCGCGCACATCCCCGTACGCTTTCCAGGGAATGGGGGAGGAAGGGCTGAAGTGCCTCGTCGAGGCCCGCGAGGCGACGGGGCTGCCCGTGGCGACCGAGCTCATGGACCCCCGGGACCTCGACCTGGTGGCCCGGTACGCCGACGTCATCCAGATCGGCGCGCGGAACATGCAGAACTTCCGCCTCCTCACCGAGGTCGGGAAGCTCGACAAGCCGGTGATCCTCAAGCGCGGGATGAGCGCCACGGTCCAGGAGTGGCTCATGTCGGCGGAGTACATCGCCTCCGAGGGGAACCAGAAGATCATCCTGTGCGAGCGGGGGATCCGGACGTACGAGACCGCGACGCGGAACACCTTCGACGTCTCCGCCATCCCCGTGGTGAAGTCCCTGTCGCACCTACCGGTGATCGCCGATCCCAGCCATGCCGCGGGGAAGGCGGGCCTGGTGGAGCCGCTGGCCGGCGCCGCGATCGCCGCGGGCGCCGACGGGCTGATGATCGAGGTGCACCAGCAGCCCGAGCGGGCGCTCTCCGACGGGCCGCAGTCCCTCAAGCCCGACGCGTTCGCGGCGATGGTCGTCCGGCTGCGGCGGGTGGCCGAGGCGGTCGGGAGGACCCTGTAGCCTCCGTGGCGAGAGAGCGGGTCGGCATCCTGGGGCTGGGGCTGATCGGCGGCTCCCTGGCCCTTGCGCTCTCCGGGCGGCGCGGCGCACCCGAGGTGTGGGGGTGCGACCGCAGGCGCGAGCACGTCCGGCAGGCCCTCGCGGCGGGGGCGATCGCGCGGGGATGCGCCGCGCAGGAGCTCGCGGAGTGCGACGTGGTGGTCGTGTGCGTCCCCGTCCTGCGTTCCGTGGAGGCGATCCGGGCTCTCGGGCCGCGGATGCGGCCGGGCGGGATCCTGACCGACGCGGGGAGCGCGAAGGCGGCGGTGGTGCGGGAAGGGGAGCGGGCGGTGGCGAAGGGGGCTTTCTTCGTGGGGGGGCACCCCATCGCGGGCACCGAGCGGTCGGGGTTCCACGCCGCGGACGGGGCGCTCTTCGCGGGCCGGACGTTCATCGTCACCCCGACGCGGAACACGGACGAAGCCGCCGTGCGCCGGGTCCAGCGGATCTGGAAGCTCGCGGGGTCGGGGGCGCTTCTGCGGATGGACCCGCGGACCCACGACCGGGTCTTCGCCTACGTTTCCCACCTGCCCCACGTGGTGGCGTACGCACTGGTGCACTCCGTGGCGACCCTGAGAACCCCCGTGCCGCTGGGATACTCCGCGGGGGGGTTCCGCGACTTCACCCGGATCGCCTCCAGCAACCCGGAGATGTGGAAGGACGTCGTCCTCCAGAACCGCGCCGAGGTGCTGCGCGCGATCGCGCATTACCGCCGCAACCTGCGCCTGCTGGAGCGGCGGATCGCGAGGGGGGACGTTCCGGGCCTCCTCGGGTATTTCCGGAGGGCGAAGAAGACGCGGGATGGGCTGCAGACGCCGTGAGCGGGGGGACGGTCATCCGCGGGGAGGTCGCAGTCCCCGGCGACAAGTCGATCAGCCACCGGGCGGCGATGTTCGCGGGGCTGGCCACGGGGGAAAGCCGCGTGCGGGGGTTCCTCCACGCCGAGGACACGCTGCGCTCCGTAGCGCTGATGCGGGCCCTCGGGGCGCGGGTCGAGGTGATCCGGCCCGACGAGCTGCGGGTCGAGGGGCGGGGGCTGCGGGCGCTCTCCGAGCCTCCCGACGTGATCGACGCGGGGAACTCCGGGACCACGATCCGCATAGGGGCCGGGATCCTCGCGGGCCAGCCGTTCCTGTCCGTCGTCACGGGCGACCCGTACCTGCGGCGCCGCCCGATGGGGCGCGTGATCCGCCCGCTCGCCGAGATGGGCGCGGAAATCCGGGGGCGCGCCGGGGACACGCTGCCCCCCCTGTGCATCCGCGGCGGCTCCCTGAAGGGGATCCGCCACGAGATGCCCGTGGCGTCCGCGCAGGTGAAGTCCGCGCTGCTGCTGGCGGCCCTGTTCGCCGACTCCCCGGTCACCGTGGTGGAGCCCCTCCGGTCCCGGGACCACACGGAGCGGATGCTCTCCTCCATGGGGGCGAAGGTCGGCCGGGACGGGAACGCGGTCACCGCCGCCCCCGCCGCCCGCCTCGATCCCGTGGACATCACCGTGCCCGGCGACATCTCCTCCGCCGCCTTCTTCCTGGTGCTGGCCGCGGTGCGGAGGGGGTCCTCCCTGACCGTCCGGGGGGTCGGGGTGAATCCGTTCCGCGCCGGGGTGGTCGAGGTGCTGCGCCGCATGGGCGCGGACATCCGGTACGAGGGAGAGCGGTTTTCGGGCGGCGAGCCGGTGGCGGACGTCCTGGTGCGCGGCGAGGAGCTTGCGGCCGCTTCCGTGGCGCCGGGGGAGATCCCGGGACTGATCGACGAGGTCCCCGCCCTCTGCGTCGCCGCCGCCTTCGCGTCGGGCCGCACGGAGATCCGCGGGGCGGAGGAGCTTCGGGTGAAGGAGTCGGACCGGATCGGGGCGATGGTGTCGGCCCTTTCCACGCTGGGGGTCGTCTGCGGGGAGTATCCCGACGGCATGTGGGTGGAGGGCCCGGCGAGGTTCCACCCCACCGGCCCCTGCGACAGCCGGGGGGACCACCGGATCGCCATGTCGCTGCTGGTCCTGGGGAAGGCGGCGGGCATCCCGGTGAAGGTGAACGACACCGCGTGCATCGACACCTCCTTCCCGGGATTCCAGGCGACGCTCGCGGGGCTGTCGGATTGAAGCGGCGGCCCGTCGTGACCATCGACGGCCCCTCCGGGGCCGGGAAGACCACGGTCTCGATCCTCCTCGCGGAGAATGCCGGGATGATGCGGATCGACACCGGGGCGATGTACCGCGCGGTGGCGCTTGCGGCCCGGCGGGCGGGGATCCCCTGGGACGACGGAACCCGGCTCGGGGAACTGGCCCGCGGGATGGCCCTTTCCTTCCGCTCCGTGGCCGGGTCGGTCCGGGTCTTCCTGGGCGGGGAGGACGTGAGCGAAGCGATCCGGACTCCGGAGATGAGCATGGGGGCTTCCGCCGTATCGGCGCACGTCCCGGTCCGGGAGGCGCTCGTGGCGAAGCAGAGGGAGATGGGGGAGGGCGGCGGAGTCGTCCTCGAGGGGCGGGACACGGGGACGGTGGTCTTCCCGGACGCCGAGGCCAAGTTCTTCCTCGACGCGGCGGCGGCGGTGCGGGCGTTGCGGCGCTACCGGGAACTGGGGCCCGCCGGCTGCCAGAGCTACGAAGAGGTGCTCTCGGACGTCCTCCGGCGGGACGTCCGGGACAGCACGCGGGACCACTCCCCGCTGCGGGTTGCGGACGATGCGGTCTACATCGACACGACGACCCTCGCCGTCGATGAGGTGGTGGAGGCCATCCTGCGCCGCCTGCCCGGGGAACTGCGATGAAGGAGATCCTCATCGCCCGGAGCGCGGGCTTCTGCTTCGGCGTCAAGCGCGCCATCGCCATCGCCGACGAGACGGCGGGCAAGGCACAGGAGGACCGGGAGGGCGG
>JAGGAJ010000045.1 GCA_017889845.1 Deltaproteobacteria bacterium | reverse complement strand
ACCCTCCTGTCACCGACGGCGGCCCTCTCCTTCGAGCCGCCGGCGGCGATCGGAGCGGTTCCCCCGCCGGACCACGCGGCCGGCGGGGTCGTCAGGGCCGCGCTCTACTACCTTCACCTGCACCAGCCCGCGGCGCTCTCCGAGATCGCGAGCCTCTCGGAGCGGGAGGGGCGCCGGTACCTCGCCATGGACGAGACCGCCGTCCGGACGCTGGAGATCTTCTCCTCCCTGTCGGGGGAGCGGAAGGGGAGCCTGCTGTGGGCGGTGGACCGGACGCGCACCCCCATGGGCGCCCGGATGCTCCGGTCGTGGCTGGCCGCCCCGCTGCTGGACGTCGCCCGCATCGGCGACCGCCACGACGCGGTGGGGGAACTCCTGGAGGCGCAGGGCGCGCGAAAGGCGCTCGCCGTGGGCCTCGACGCCATGGGGGATCTTTCGCGCCTGGCCTCCCGGCTGGCCCAGGACCGCTCCGGCCCGCGCGACGTGGCCGCGCTCCGGGACAACCTGGCTGCGGTCCCGGCCCTTTCGGAGGCCCTCGGGGAGCCGTACTCGATGCTCCTCGCGGGTGTCCGGGTCCGGATGGGAGACCACCGGGAGGCGGTGGGGGAGATCGATCCGGCCCTCGCCGACGCCGTCCCCGCCGGGTACAGGGATGGCGGCATCTTCCGCAGGGGGTACGACCCACGGCTGGACGAGCTGGTCCACCTGCTCACCCACGGGAGGGGGATGCTCGCGGAGATGGAGGCGCGCGAGCGGGAGCGCACCGGCATCGGTACGCTCAAGGTCGGGTACAACCGGGTGTTCGGCTACTACCTCGAGGTGACCAGAGCCCACACCGACAAGGTTCCGCCCGACTACATCCGGAAGCAGACGCTGGTGAACGCCGAGCGGTTCATTACGCCGGAGCTGAAGGAGTTCGAGTCGAAGGTGCTGCGGGCCCAGGAGGAGCGCAACGCCCGGGAGGAGGAGCTGTTCCTCGCCTTGCGGGAGCGGCTGAAGCGGCACCTCCCGGCCATCTACGCCGCGGCGGAGAGCGTGGCGGAGCTCGACGCGCTCCTCTGCTTCGCGGAGCTGGCGGCCACCGGGGGGTACGGGCGGCCGAAGGTGCACGCGGGGCTGGACCTCGTCATCGAGAACGGGCGCCACCCGGTCGTTGAGCGGATCATCGGGCGCCACGCGTTCGTCCCCAACGACTGCCGCCTCTCCCCCGACGGGGCCCGCCTGGCGATCGTCACGGGTCCGAACATGGCGGGGAAGTCCACCTACATCCGGCAGGTGGCCCTGATCGTCCTGCTCGCCCACGCGGGTTCCTTCGTCCCCGCGGACCGGGCCGAGATCGGCGTGGTGGACCGGATCTTCACGCGCATCGGCGCCTCCGACGACCTCTCGCGCGGCGAGAGCACCTTCATGGTGGAGATGCGGGAGACCTCGCGGATCCTCACGGGCATCACGGCCCGGACCCTGGTGGTCCTGGACGAGGTGGGCAGGGGGACGAGCACCTACGACGGCCTGAGCATCGCCTGGGCGGTCGCGGAGCATCTCCACGACGCGCCGGCGAAGCCGAAGGTCCTCTTCGCGACCCACTTCCACGAGCTCACCGACATCGTCTCTACCTCCGCGAACGCGCGGAACTACCACGTGGCGGTGCGGGAGTGGCAGGGGGAAATTGTCTTCCTGCGGCGGATCGACGAGGGGAGCGCGAGCAAGTCTTACGGGATCCAGGTGGCGCGGCTTGCCGGGCTGCCGGACTCCGTCATCGAGCGGGCCAGGGATATTTTGAAAAACCTCGAGTCCGCCGAGTATAATGAATTCGGCCTTCCCTCCCTCGCCGGCGCGCGGGCTGCGCAGCGGGCCGACGCCGCCCAGATGGAGCTCTTCGCGGGACGCCGGGCGCGGATGGATGAGGAGGCCGTTCTGGAAGAGGTCCGGCGGGCCGAGCCGGACCGGCTCTCCCCGCTGGACGCCCTGATGCGTCTGGCGGCGTGGAAGGAGAGGTTGCGGAAGGGAACCCCGTGAAACCTTTGCGGCGACACCTCTTCGCGGCGATGTCCGCCGCTGCCCTGCTTCTCGTACCCCTCTTGTCCCCGGCATCCGGCGAAAGCGCCTCCCGCCCCGGCGGCACCGCCCGCGTCTCCGAGATCCTCGCGTGGACGAGCGAGGTGTACACCCGCGTGGCGATCTACACCGGGGACGAGGTCGCATGGAGGGTGGACACCGTGCGCGCCGACCCGAAGCGAGGGCTCCCACCGCGCATCTTCGTAGACCTCCCCGGCGCCGGCATCCGCGACGAGATCCTGCGCAAGCCGGTGGAAGTCCGCAATGGCCTGCTCCGCCAGGTCCGGGCGGGAAGGTTCAACCGGGACGTCGTCCGCGTGGTGATCGACCTGGAGCGCGAGAGCGCGTACCGGGTGTTCGCACTCGACAACCCGTTCCGCATCGTCGTCGACATCGACGGGGAGGGGGAAATCCCCGTTCTCCGGGCGGAGGCGGCCTCCGGTCCGCCGGTCCCCGCGGCGCCGGCGGCCGAGGCGACCGCGCCTGCCGTCGCGGCCCCGGATCCCGGAGCGGGGGGGCCGTCGCCACCTCCCGCCGCCGCGCCTGCCCCCCCGGCCGCGGAGGCGCGCGCGGAACGGGAGGCGCAGCGGTCCGCGGAATCGTCCCCGCGGCACCACCGGGTCCGGGTGATGATCGACCCCGGCCACGGGGGGAAGGACTCCGGGGCGATCGGTCCGACGGGCCTGAAGGAGAAGGACGTGGTCCTCGCCGTCGGGCGGCTGGTCCGGGAGAAACTGGCGCGCACCGGGGAGTACGATGTGCGGATGACGAGGGACACCGACGTGTTCATCCCTCTGGAGGAACGCACCGCGATGGCGAACAAGGCGCGGGCGGCCGTCTTCGTCTCCCTCCACATCAACGCCAGCCCCAACCGGCGTGCCGAGGGGATCTCGACGTACGTCCTCTCCCGGGGCGCCGCCAACCGGGAGGACCTGGAACTCGCGGCGCGGGAGAACGGCGTGCCCGTGCGCAAGCTGTCGGGGGTCAAGTTCATCATCGACGACATGTTCACGGGGGCCCGGAAGAACGAGTCGCTGCGGCTGGCCAAGACGGTGAACGACTCCATCGTGCGCAACGTCTCCGCTCGTTTCTCCGGCGTCCAGAACCTGGGACTGAAGCAGGCCCCTTTCTACGTCCTCGTCGGCGCGCGCATGACCGCCGTCCTGGTCGAGTCCTCCTTCATCAGCAACGGGCGGGAGGAGGCGCGCCTCCGCGATCTTGAGTACCTCGAACGGATCGCCGACGGGGTCGTGGATGCGGTGCGATATTACGGTCAGAACGGCATCCTCGCCCGGTCCGGCGACTGACAGGGGCCACGTGGGACTCCCCCTCCTCCAGCCCGGTGCCCTCCCGCCCGGGCTTTCGGACAAGGATTTCCGCGAACATCTGAAAGAGTTCCTCCACGTCACCCATCTTGTTCTCCGGGAGGACCAGCGGCAGGGGATCAGCGGGGGGCTGGGCGCCTGCCGGAAATATTCCGACGCGCTGGACGCGGTGCTCCAGGCGCTCCACGGCCGGTCGCGGGCCCGGTTCCTCGCCTCGGGGCCGGATCTCCCCTACCGCATGGCGGTGGTCGCGGTCGGCGGGTACGGCCGCCGGGAACTGTGCCCGAAATCCGACCTGGACCTCCTGTTCCTCCACCACTACAAGGTGGACCCGTACGTCGAGGCGATGACGGAGTCGATGCTGTACCCGCTGTGGGACCTGGGATTCGACGTGGGACACAGCGTCCGCAACGTGAAGGAGACGATCCGCCTGGGCGGCCAGGACGACTCCATCCGCACGGCCCTCATGGACCACCGCATGGTGGCCGGGGACGCGACCTTCTTCCGGGAGGCGGGGAAGGAGCTGGAGAAGTTCCTCTACTACGCGGACGGCGACAGGTTCATCGAGACGAAGATCCGGGAGATGCGGGCCCGCCACGCCCGGGTGGGCGCCACCGTCTACCTCCTCGAGCCGAACATCAAGGAGGGGCGCGGGGGGCTGCGCGACATCCACTCCGCCGTGTGGGCGGCCCGGGTCAAGTACAAGGTCCACGGTCTCTCCGAGCTGCGTCAGAAGGGCGTCGTGAGCGCCCGGAACGTCGAGGCGATCCGCCACGTGCTGGATTACCTCCTCCGGGTCCGCAACGAGCTGCACTACGTTCTCGGGAAGAAGGCGGATATCCTCTCCTTCGAGGCGCAGGAGCAGCTCGCCGAGCGGCTCCGGTACCGGAAGATCGGGGCGAGCCACGGCGTCGAGCGGTTCATGCGGACCTACTACCTGCACGCCGCGTCCGCCGCGCAGCTCGCCGACGAACTTGTGGAGGAGGTGGGGCGGTTCCTGCCGGGGGAGGGGGGGCGGAAGTCGTTCTTCTTCTTCCAGCGCAAGCCCGTGGGCGCCGCGGGTATCCTCTACAAGGGGAAGCTGCAGGCCCGGGACCAGGCCTCCTTCGAAAAGGAGCCGATCCGGATCCTCGAATTCTTCCGCTCCTTGCAGACGACACGCTCCCAGCTCTCCCGGGAGGCGAAGAAGTCCATCCAGCAGGCGCTTCCCGCGATCGGCCCGGCGTTCCGGGAGGACCCGGCCGCGGCCCGACTGTTCCTTTCGGTCCTCTCCGACCCGATGCACCTGCGCGAGACGCTGCTCGCCATGAACGAGAGCCGGTTCCTCGGGCGGTACATCCCCGAGTTCGAAGGGCTGTTCTGCCGGGTGCTGCGCGACATCTACCACGTCTACACGGCGGACGTGCACTCCATCCGGTGCGCGAGCGTGATGGCCCGGATCGAGACGGCCGAACGGCGCACGAAGGAGGAGGAGGAGTTCCTCCGGATCTACCGGACGGTGGAAAACCGCGCCCTGCTCACTCTTGCGATCCTGTTCCACGACATCGGGAAGGGCAAGGGGCACGGGCACAGCCGGATCGGTGCGGAGATCGTCTCCCGCATCGGGATCCGATGGGGGCTGCCGGAGAGGGACGTCGCCGACCTGGTCTTCCTCGTGGAGCAGCACCTGCTGATGGCCCACATCTCGCAGCGGCGCGACCTGCACGACATCGAGATGATCCTGTCCTTCGCGGACTCCGCGGGGACCGTCTCCCGGCTCGACCAGCTCTACATCCTCACCTACGCGGACATGAAGGAAGTGGGCCCCGACGTCTGGACGCAGTGGAAGGCGATGCTCCTCTCGGAGCTCTACGAGAAGGCGCGCAACGTTCTCGACCAGGGGGTGCTCAAACGCCCGTTCGAGGAACTGGCGCTGCGGCGCCGCGACCAGGTGCGGGAGTGGCTCAAGGGGCACCCCGAGGACGAGGTGGAGCGGTTCATCTCGCAGGTGGACGACCGGTACATCCTCGCCACGCCGGACGGCCGCTTCCGGGAGCATTTCCGCCTGCTGGCGATGTTCGATGGCCGGGCGCCCATCGTGGAGACGCTCGACTCGCCGGAGTCGGGAACCACCGAGTTCATCGTGGTATGCCCGGACCAGCGGGGCCTCTTCGCCAAGATCGCCGGGACGCTGTCGGCGAACGGCGTGAACATCCTGAACGCGTCCATCTCCACCACCTTCGACGGCGTGGCCCTCGATACCTTCTACGTGAACTCCCGCGGGAAGAGCCTCTCGGGGGACCCGAAGAAGGAGCGGGTGGTCGCGGACCTGTTGCGGGTCCTCCGGGGGGAGGTCGACGTGTCCGCGCTCATCGCCGACCCGAGGGTGGGGAAGTTCGTGCGGGAGAAGGTGTCCCGGTACCGGCCCACCCGGGTGGTCTTCGACAACTCCGCCTCCTCCCGCTATACCGTGGTGGACATCTTCACCTACGACCGGATCGGGCTCCTCTACGACATCACCCGCACCCTGACCTCGCTGGGCGCCGACATCGCCCTGTCCAAGATCGCCACGAAGGCGGACCAGGTGGCGGACTCCTTCTACCTCGTAGAACGGGGCGGCGGGAAGATTTCCGACCCGGCCCGGCAGGAGGAGGTCCGGCAGGCCCTCCTCGCGGCGATCGGCTGACGAGCGGCCCCCATGAAGGCGGGGATCCTATCCGACTCCCACGACAACGCGGCGGCGGTCGCTTCGGCCCTCGAACGGTTCCGCGCGGAAGGCGTGGGGGTCATCCTCCACCTGGGGGACGTCTGCACGCCGTCCGTCCTCGCCGGGTACCGGGAGACCGGCATCCCGTTCCTGGCGGTGTTCGGCAACAACGACTACGACCGCGGCGGCCTCCAGGAAGCCACCGGCGGAGCGTTCCGGCAGGGCCCCCGCATCGAGGAGGTGGCGGGGCGCAAGGTTCTGATGGCGCACACCTTCGAGGAACTTCAGCCGGAGCTTTCGGGGCGGGGGCGGTTCGACCTGGTCCTGTTCGGCCACACCCACCGTCCCCTGACGATGCGCGTGGGGAAGGCCCTGGTCCTGAACCCCGGGGAGTCGTGCGGATTCCTGCGGGGGAAACACACCTGTGCGATCGTGGACCTCGATACGATGGAGCCGCGCATTCTGGAGCTCCCGGTGGCCGAGGCGTCGCCGTCCCCAGCCTCCGCCCGTTCCCCGGGCGACTCCCGCAGGATGTGAGGAGAGGATCGATGGACACCGGCGCCCTCGTCGACGAGTTCCTCCGCCACCTGCGGACGGAGCGGCGCCTCTCGCCGCACACCGTGTCGGCGTACACCGGCGACATCCGGCGCTTCGCCGGTTTCCTTTCGCGCGAGGGGATCGGCGTGAACGATTTCGGCCGCACCCACCTGCTGAAGTACCTCGTCCACCTCCGGGAGGAGGTTCCAGCGGGGAAGGGGGGAACGGAAAAGGGAGGGGGCCGGAAGCGGGGCATGGCTGCCCGCAGCGCGGCCCGGAACGTCTCCTCCCTGCGATCCTTCTACCGGTTCCTTGCCCGGGAAGGGGCGGTGCAGGGGAATCCGGTCGCGGAGGTCCGGGCCCCGAGGATCGGCCGGCCGCTGCCGAAGTACCTCACCGTCACCCAGGTGGCGCGTCTCCTTGACGCCCCCGACCGCACCCTCGAGGGGGCCCGGGACCGGGCGATGCTCATGCTGATGTACGCCTCCGGGCTGCGCGCATCGGAACTCGTCACCCTGCGCATGGAGAACGTGGACCGGGACGCCGGCTTCCTGCGCGTGCTCGGGAAGGGGGCCAAGGAACGGGTGGTCCCCGTGGCCGACCGCGCCCTCGAGGACCTCGCCACCTATCTTGCCGGGGCCCGCCCGGCGTTCCTGAAGAAAAGGGTGTCCAGCGCGCTGTTCCTGTCGAAGCGCGGGAAGTCGATCACCCGCCAGACCCTGTGGAACCGGATCCGTCACTGGGCACTCATCGCCGGGATCGACGAGCGGATCTCCCCCCACACGCTGCGCCACTCCTTCGCGGGCCACCTTCTCGCCGGCGGAGCCGATCTGCGCGCGGTCCAGGCCATGCTCGGGCACGCGGACATCGCCACCACCCAGATCTACACCCACGTGACCGCCGAGCGGCTGCGGGACATCCACCGGAAACACCACCCCCGCGGCTGACCCTGAACCAGGCTTTTTCCGGGCCGTTCCCGTAAGATGGAGTCGTGGACGTCATCACCACCCACGTGAACGCCGACTTCGACACCGTCGCGTCGATGCTGGCGGCGCACAAGCTGTACCCGGACGCGGTCACCGTCCTCCCCGGATCGCAGGAGGAGTCGGTGAAGGGGTTTCTCATCCAGTCCGCCTTCTACACCCTCCCCATGCGCAAGCCGCGCGAGATCGACCTGGACAAGGTCCGGCGCCTGATCCTGGTCGACATCCGCAACAGTACCCGCATCGGCCTCTTTGGCGAACTCGTCGGGCGGCCCGGCGTTGAGCTGCACATCTACGACCACCACCCGGACGAGGCATCGGACATGAAAGGGGACGTCGAGGTCATCCGGGCGGTCGGCTCCACCACGACGATCCTCGTGCAGATCCTCAAGGAGCGGGGAATCCCCATCACGCCGGACGAGGCCACGGTGATGATGCTGGGGATCTACGAGGACACGGGGTCGCTCTCCTTCCCCTCCACCACGGTGGAGGACTACCTCGCCGCCGCGCACCTGCTCTCCTGCGGGGCGAAGCTGGCCCTGGTCTCGGACATCCTCGCCAGGGACCTGACGTCCGCCCAGATCTCCCTCCTCTACGACCTGATCCACGGGTCGCGCACCTACACGGTCCACGGCGTGGAGGTGGTGATCGCCGAGGCGCGCCGCGAGGAGTACGTGGGGGACCTCGCGCTGCTCGTCCACAAGCTTCGGGACATGGAGGGGGTCAACGTCCTCTTCGTCGCCTGCCAGATGGGGGACCGGGTGGTGCTGGTGGGGCGGAGCCGCAAGCCGGAGGTGGACGCGGGGGCCGTGATGCGGGAATTCGGCGGCGGCGGGCACCCGTACGCCGCCTCGGCGACCATGAAGGACGCCACCATCTTCCAGGCGAGAGAGCGGATCCTGCGGGTGCTGGCGGAGAAGGTGATCCCGCGCCGGACGGCGGCGGAACTGATGGTGTCGCCTCCCCGCACCGCGTCGGCGGAGAGCACCGTGTACGACGTGTACCGCATGCTGGCCCGCTCCAACATCAACGCCGTACCGGTCATGCGCGACGGCGAGGTGGCGGGGATCATCACCCGGCAGGTGGTGGAGAAGGCGGTGTACCACGGCCTGGGGGAGGAGACGGCGGGCGAGTACATGAATACCGACTTCGACAAGGTGACCCCGGAGGCCGACATCGAGCGGCTCCAGGAGGTGATCATCGGGAAGAACCAGCGGCTGGTCCCGGTGATCCGGGGGAGGGAATTGCTGGGCATCATCACCCGCACCGGGCTGCTGCGGTTCCTCTACGACGTGCGGGACGTGGAGCATCCCGACACGGAGGAGGACGTGCCGGCGGAGGGGACGATGGCGCGCCCCAAGAACCTGACGCAGCTGATGCGGGAGCGTCTGCCGCGGCGCGTGATGGAGGTCCTGCGCGCGGCGGGCGAGACGGCCCGCCGGCTGGACATGCGGGTGTACGCGGTGGGCGGCTTCGTCCGGGACCTCGTGATGCGGGGCGAGAACCTCGACGTCGACATGGTGGTGGAGGGGGACGGGATCGCCTTCGCGGAGGCGTTCGGGGGCTCGCAGGGCGCGCGCGTCCGTCCGCACCACAAGTTCGGCACCGCGGTGCTCGTATTCCCGGACGGATTCAAGGTCGACGTGGCCACCGCCCGGGTGGAGTATTACCTCGAGCCGGCGGCCCTCCCCACGGTGGAGTACAGCAGCCTCAAGCAGGACATGTACCGGCGCGACTTCACCATCAACACCCTGGCGGTGCGCCTTTCCCCCGAGGGGTTCGGGGAGCTGATCGACTTCTTCGGCGCCCAGCGGGACATCAAGGAGAAGGTCATCCGGGTGCTCCACTCCCTGTCGTTCGTGGAGGATCCCACGCGCATCCTGCGGGCGATGCGGTTCGAGCGGCGGTTCGGGTTCACGATCTCCCGGCACACGCTCAACCTCATCCGCAACGCCGTCCGGCTGGACCTGGTGGGGAAACTGCCCAAGCCCCGCCTGTACGCCGACCTGGAGCTGATCCTCCAGGAGGAGGACCCGGTGGCCATCCTGCGCCGCGTGGGCGAGCTCGGGCTGGGTCCCTCCATCCACCCGGCACTGACCCTGGACCGCCCGCAGCTGGAGCTCCTCGGGGAGACGGGGGAGGTGCTGGTCTGGTTTTCCCTGCTCTACCTCGACGAGAAGTTGGAGAAGTGGGGGGTCCTGTTCCTGTCTCTCCTCGACCCGCTTCCCGCGGAGGAGGCGAAGCGCCTTGCGCGGGACCTCGGGGTCCGGGCCCGGCTGCGCGAGTGGGTGCGGGAGGCCAAGGACGAGGGGACCGGCGCGGTCTATCGGCTCCTGTCCTCGCCGTCGATCTCCCGGAAGGTGATTCACGACACGCTGTCGCCGCTGGCCAACGAGGTCATCCTTTACCTTATGGCCAGGACAAAACACCCCGATATTAAAAGATATATTTCCCTCTATTTCACGCAGCTGAAGAACGTTAGGCCGCAGGTGAAAGGGCAGGATCTCCTTTCGCTGGGATACCCCTCCGGGCCGATGTTCAAGGAGATCTTCGACGCCATCCTCGAGCGCAAATTCGCCGGCGAACTCCGCAGCAAGGCCGAGGAGATCGACTACGTCCTCTCCCGCTTCCCCTTACAATCCGGGACGTAGCTACAAACTTACAATCCGGGACGTAGCTGGGAACCTACAATTATTCCACTTCCGGCTTCTGCGCCATCCCCGGGAAGGGCGACGGACACTGGCCGGGTAAGTTCATTGTAAGTCGCTAGCTACGTCCCGGTTTGTAAGTGGTAAAATCAAAATTTCCCGAACAGAGAGGATACCCGTTTGCCCGACATCCAGCAATTCCTGCACAAATTGTCCATCTATGCGGTCCCGGTGGTCCTGGCGATCACCTTCCACGAGGCAGCACACGGCTACGTGGCGTTCCGCAAAGGGGACCCCACGGCGAAGATGCTGGGGCGGGTGACCCTCAACCCCATCCCCCACATCGACCCGTTCGGGACGATCCTCCTCCCCGCCATGATGATCCTCCTGAACACCGGGGTGGTCTTCGGGTGGGCCCGTCCGGTGCCGGTCAACTTCCGGCTCCTCCACGACCAGAAGCGCGACCCGATCTATGTGGCCGCCGCCGGGGTCGTGACCAACCTGGGGCTGGCCCTCCTCTCCGGCCTGATCTTCCGGGCGCTGATCGCCTTCGACCCCGCCCTGATGATCGAGACGATGATGCACGGCGGCGGCCCCACGGCGGACACCCCGGCCCGGATGGTGACCGTCCCCTTGAGCCTGATGTGCGTGGTCTCCGTGCAGTTCAACTGCCTGCTGGCCCTCTTCAACCTGATCCCGATCCCGCCCCTGGACGGCGGGCGGATCGCCGTGGGACTTCTCCCTCCCCGCGCCTCCATGGCCCTGGCCTCGGTGGAGCGGTACGGCACCCTCCTCGTTCTCCTGCTTCTCATGTTCGGCCCCGCTGGTGTAATCTGGCGGTTCGTCGATATCCTGGCGTCTTTCATCCTGGGCGCG
The DNA here is from genome assembly GCA_017889845.1 of Deltaproteobacteria bacterium. GTDB lineage: Bacteria > Desulfobacterota > Deferrimicrobia > Deferrimicrobiales > Deferrimicrobiaceae > JAGGAJ01. Next base: position 3 of record JAGGAJ010000045.1, on the reverse strand, counting down.
TAA
>JAGGAJ010000261.1 GCA_017889845.1 Deltaproteobacteria bacterium | reverse complement strand
CATTTTCGAAGATGATCCCCCGCGAAGCGACCGCCGAGGTCGTATGGGCGGTTTCCGGAGACGGAATGTCCACCGCAGGATTGAGATTCCTCGCCGAAGTACCTCTGTTTTCGTAAAGTTTTTCAAGTACCTTGCCGATACCCCTCCTGACCGCGGATTTCACCGCGCAGGAGACGATCGATGGCAAGGAGTCCACGGATCCGGCAGATTCTCCCCCTCCTTGTGGTTCCCTTTCTGGTGGTGACGACCCGTTTCGAGCCGGCGGAGGGCTTCCATTCGGGGGGGATCGGGGACTGCATCGGATGCCACGCAATGCACCGACCGGAGGCCGGACAGGGAGGTGCGAGGGCCGACAATTCCATGTCGCTTTCCGGTTCGGACCCGGGTTCCACCTGCCTGAAATGCCACCAACTCTCCGGAGAGAAGCGTCCCGTTGCCCACCTCATAGCAACAGCGGATGAGGACATGCCTTCGGGATCCCCTCCCGCCCAGCTCACGCCGGGAGGGGACTTCGGCTGGCTGAAGAAAAGCTATCGCTGGGGATCCGGAAGCGGGGAAGGCGGGGGAAACAGCCCCGGCGAACGTCACGGGCACAACATCGTCGCCATCGACTACCGGTTCTCTCCCGACGCGGGCAGGGTCACGGCCCCCGGGGGAAGCTTCCCGGCATCCCGGCTCTCCTGCATCAGCTGTCACGACCCGCACGGGAGGTATCGGCGTTCTGTCGATGGTTCCATCGGAGCGGGGGGAACGCCCATCCAGGCGTCTGGATCCTACTATACGAGCCCGGACCCGACGGGTGACCGCGCGGTGGGGGTCTACCGTCTTCTCGGGGGGAAGGGGTACATGACCACCTTGTACGACGGAGCCCCCTTCACCGCGGACCCCCCCGCCGCGGTGTCCCCCGAGGAGTACAACCGTCCGGAAGAAGGGAGCGACACACGGGTGGCGTACGGAAAGGGGATGTCCGAGTGGTGCGCCAACTGCCACCCCACCCTACTCGGAGGATCCGGTGGCGGGAAGACCCACCCCGCGGGGAACAACGTGAAATTCTCCGCCCCTGTCGCCGCGAACTACAACGCATATGTGGGCTCGGGGAATCTCACGGGGAACTCCGCTACGTCGTACTCTTCGATGGTTCAACGCATATGTGGGCTCGGGGAATCTCACGGGGAACTCCGCTACGTCGTACTCTTCGATGGTTCCCTTCGAGTTGGGGACGGCGGACTACGCCCTGCTGAAGGGGACGGCGTCGCCCACGGGCGGGCAAACGGCGGGTCCCCGCACCTCCTCGAACGTCATGTGCCTCTCCTGCCACCGCGCCCACGCCTCGGGGTGGGACCACGCGATGCGATGGAACATGAAGACCAAATTCCTGGTCGTCAACGGGGAGTACCCCGGGGTCGACGACATGTCCGTTCCACCCCGGATCTCCCAGGGGCGCACGCGCGCGGAAACGCGAAAAACCTTCGGCGATCGGCCGCCGACGGCCTACGCCACCTACCAGCGTTCCCTCTGCAACAAATGCCATGCCAAGGATTGATTGCTCCTGCGGGTGAGGATTACTCGAGCCCGAATTTCTTCACCTGGTACCGCAAGGAGTCGTACGTGATCCCCAGGAGCTTCGCTGCCGCCGTCTTGTTCTGACCCGCCTTCTCGAGCGCCTGGAGGATCAGGCTCCTCTCCACCTCCTCCAGGGACAGCCCCGTGTCGGGGATCGTCAGCCCGGGGCCCGGCTTCGCCGCGGCCCGCTCCTTGAGGTGCAGGATCTCCGCGGGCAAGTGCTCCGGCCGGACGATCTCGTCGTTTTCCAGGACGACGATCCGCTCCATGACGTTCCGGAGTTCCCGGATGTTCCCCGGCCAACGATAGGCGACCAGCAGCTCCTCCGCCTGGGGGGAGATGTCTTTCAGCGCCATCTTGTTGTACTTCTCCGAGTATCCCCGCAGGAAGTATCGCGCGAGCAGGGGAACGTCCCCTTTCCTCTCCCGCAGCGGCGGCAGATGCAGTGAAAAAGCGGTGAACCGGTAGTAGAGGTCTACTCGGAACTCCCCCGCCGCCACCGCCTCCTCGAGGTTGCGGTTCGTCGTGGCGAACACCGTGGCATCGATCGGATAATCCTGCCGTCCTCCGATCCGCCGGAACTTCCGTTCCTCGATCACCCGGAGGAGCTTCGCCTGCAGGTCCAGCCGCATCTCCCCGATTTCGTCGAGGAGGATCGAGCCGCCGTACGCCTGCTCGAAGATCCCCTTCTTCTCGGCCTTGGCGTCCGTGAACGACCCCTTCTCGTGTCCGAACAGCTCGCTTTCGATCAACTGCTCCGGCAAAGCCGCGCAGTTGATCCCGAGGAACGGGGCGAAGGAGGCGGATTCCGACGGGTGCATCAGGTGGTGGATGTGCCGTGCGAAAACCTCCTTCCCGGTGCCGCTCTCGCCCGTGATGAGGACCATCGGGACTCCGGCGGCGGCGAGCTTCCTGCACTTCTCGTTCAGCTTGTGGACCTCGTTCGTCTTCCCGATGATCTCCTGGCCGGTCAGGTTGGAACTGATCTTCCGAAGATATTCGACCTCGTGCTTCAGGTGCCCCCTCTCGGTGATCCGCCCGACGATGATCTTCACCTCGTCCAGATTGAACGGCTTCGTCAGGTAGTCGGCGGCGCCGACCTTCATCGCCTTGACGGCGGTCTCCGCCGTGTCGTCCGAGGTCAGCATCACCACCTGGGTTGGAATCCCCTGCCCGACGATCTCCCCGAGGATGTCGATGCCGTCCCGCCCCGGGAGATTGATGTCCAGCAACAGGACGTCGGGGGAGAATGCCCGGATCCTGTCGAGGACGCCCTCGGGGTCGCTCTCCGCGCGAACGTCGTACCCGTCCCCTTTGAGCGCCCGCTCCAGCATGGAAACGATCAACTCGTCGTCGTCCAGGAGGAAGACCTTCCCCTTGGCCTTCATGCCGCCGTCCCTTCCGCCTTGACGGGAAGCAGGATGGTGAACAGCACCCCGCCGCCGGGACGGTTTGCGGCGGCGATGGTACCTT
>JAGGAJ010000044.1 GCA_017889845.1 Deltaproteobacteria bacterium | reverse complement strand
GCGGCTCGAGGAGCTTCAGGCGAAAAGGGAACAGAAGGCCGACCGGATGATGGAGCGGCGGTTCCGGGGAAGCGAAGGGGAGAAGCGGTAGGGACGGCATGGCGGACCCGGAACCGGATCCGCGGCCGGACGGGCGCCTCGTCGCCGCCGTCCTCGACGGCGACGACGGGGCGTTCGCCGCGCTGGTGGGACGGCACAAGCGGCAGGTCCTCCGGATCGCCGCCCGGTTCTCCCGGGCTCCCCACGAGCTCGAGGAGCTCGGGCAGGAGATCTTCCTGAAGGCGTACGCGGACCTGGGGCAGTACCGGGGGGATGCCCCGTTTTCCCACTGGCTCTCCCGGGTCGCCGTGCGCAGCTGCTACGACGCCCTCCGGAAACGCCGCCGGGAAGTCGATACGCTCCCCCTGGACGACGTGGCGCCGTACCTTGCCGACGATTCGATCCCCGGGAAAAAGGATGCGGAGGCGGCCCGCAACCTGTTGAACCGGGCGCTGTCGCGCCTACGCCCGGCGGAACGGATGGTGATCACGCTCCTTTCGCTGGAGGAACGGACGGTCCGCGAAGTCGCCGGGCTCACGGGGTGGACCGAGGTGAACGTGAAGGTCCGGGCGTTTCGCGCCCGGAGAGCGCTCAAACGGATCCTGGAGGAGGCCGATGGCGGAGAACGGTGATAAGCGTCTCGACCGGCTGTTCGCGGCGGCACGGGGTGCGCCGCCGGACACGACCCGCGCGGAGGAAGGGTTCGAGGGCCGCGTGGCCGCGCGCATCCGCGGGCGGCGGCCGGGTAGCGGGGAATGGCCGCTGGGGGCCTGGGCCTGGCGCCTGGCCCCGCTGTTCGGCGCCGTCGTGATCACCGTCGGCGTGTGGACCGCGGCGACGATCCCGGAAACGGTCACCGGTGCGGGGACCGAAATCGCGGCGGCGTGGGAGGCGGCGGACATGGCCGACCTCCTGGGAGGTGGAGGATGAAAGGGTGGAAGGCGGTTGCCGGGATCGTGCTGGTCTTCTTCCTCGGTGTGCTCGCGGGCGGCATCGGCGTCTACCGGTTCCACCGTCACCGGATGGACCGTTTCTTCCGGGGCGAGCCCGGGGCGATGTCGGGGTTCCTCGTCCAACGGCTCTCCCGCGACCTGGACCTCGACGCATCCCAGCGGGAGCGGGTGGAGTCCATCACACGCCGGACCCAGGAGGAGATGCGGGAGGTGCGGAGGCAGCTCCGTCCCCGGGTCGAGGAGATCCTCGAGAAGGGACGCAGCGAGATCCGCGCCGGGTTGCGTCCGGACCAGCAGGCCCGGTTCGACGAGATCGTCGCGGAGCGCCGCCATCGCCGGCGGTGGTGACCCGATGTACACTTACGGGAGGCCGGACATTTCCGGCGGGAGGGCGACGTGGAGGAGACACCATCGATGGAGGCGAAGCCCGTTTCCGCGTCCCGCCTGGTGATGGCCCAGGAGATGACGCCCCAGGACGCCAATCCCGCGGGGAACGTCCACGGGGGACACATCATGAAGCTGGCCGACTCGGCCGCCGGCGTGGTGTCCATACGCCACTCCGGCCGGAACTGCGTCACGGCCACCGTGGACCGGTTCGAGTTCTTCGCCCCCGTCTACGTGGGCAACCTCGTCATCCTCTACGCATCCCTGAACTGCGTGGGGCGCACCTCCATGGAGGTGGGGGTGCGCGTCGAGGCGGAGGAGCTGCGCACGGGGAAGAGGACCCACACGAACACCTCCTACTTTCTCATGGTGGCCCTGGATGACGAAGGGAAGCCCGTCGAAGTGCCCGGGCTGATCCTCGAGACCGAGGAGGACCGCCGCCGGAACGCGGAAGGCAGGCAGCGTGCGATCGCCCGGAAACAGCGGATGAATCCTTGAGCATGACCCGTTCCTGATTCGAGCCCCCCGACCATCCCGGGCGGCACGGCCCCGGGTTCCCCCGAACAGCAGGTCCTGGCTGCCCGCGTCCCATTTTTAAGACGGCGTTTCTTAATTGTGGCGACATCCTGTGAAAAGACCCCCTGGAAGCACCCCGGTCGGGTATAATGAAAGCCGGCACGTTCTCCCAAGATAACATATTGATAATGAACAGGTAATTCCGTGCCCGCACACCGGGATCCGGCCCGCTTCACGCAAGGAACGGTTATTGCTTCCGGAAGTGCACGCACTGTTCCGCCTGCCCCGCTCCATCATTTGTTCGAGGAGGAGAACCATGGGAAGGAAGTTGAGATCTTGTTTTATCGCGCTGCTTCCGCTTGCGCTCGCCGCGGTATGGGCGGGAACGGCCGTCGGGGCGTCGGGGATCCCGGTCACCAGCGACCTGGCACTGAAAAAATGCACCGGCTGCCACAAGAACAGCGGGGGACTCGTCTCCCGGATCTCCTACGTCCGGCAGGTGCCGGAAGCGTGGGAGGAGACGTTGTGGCGCCACAAGCGGATCCACGGCCTGTCGATCACCCGGGAGGAGAAGGAGGCGCTCGTCCTCTACTTCTCCGACAGGCAGGGGCTGGCCCCCGCCGAGGTGGCGCCGTACGCCTACACCCTCGAGAAGCGGGACACGAAGGAGAAGGTGGACAGCCAGGTGATCGTCGACATGTGCGTGCGGTGCCACAGCTACGCGAAGACCGCCCTCCAGCGCCGTACCCCGGAGGAGTGGCCGAAGCTGGCCAACATGCACTCCGGCGTGCTACCGATGTGGCTCTACCAGCTCCAGGACGTCCTCGACTGGGACGACACCCTGGCAGCCTGCCTGAAGGAGCTGGAGAAGAGGTTCCCGCTGGAGACACCGGAGTGGACGCAGTGGAGCGGGTCGCGCCCGAAGGCGGGCGAAGGGAAGTGGGTCGTCGCCGGGTACCAGGCGGGGAAGGGGGCGTACGGCGGCGAGATCACGCTGAAGAAGACGGGGGACCCGTTCTATTCCTATGCCGGAACGGTGGAGTTCGAGAGCGAGGAGAAGCTGCCGATCGACGGGAAGGCGACCCTCTACGGCGGGTACGCGTGGCGGGCGTCCGGCACCCTTGCCGGAAAGCCGATCCGCGAGGTCTTCCACATCTCCATGGACGGCTCGACCTTCGCCGGCGTCCGGTTCGACGATCCCCACTTCGAGCTGCGCGGCGTGGAAACCCGCGCGTTCGCCGGGGGCCCCCCGCGGCTGCTCTCCGTGATGCCCAAGGCGCTCAAGGCCGGGACGACGGGGGCCACGGTGACGGTCGTCGGGACCGGCCTCTCGAAAGAGGTCAGCCTGGGCGACGGCGTGACCGTGAAGAAGGTGGAGTCCGCCACACCGACGAAGGTGGTGGTGACCGTGGACGTCGCCGAAAAGGCGGCCGCGGGATTCCGGGACGCGAAAGCCGGAGGCGCATCGGCCGACCGGCTCTTCGCGGTCTACTCCGCCATCGACTACATAAAGGTAGTGCCGTCCCCCGCGATTTCCCGCACCGGAGGGCTGGGGTACGCCGTGAAGCAGCTCGTCCAGTTCGACGCCATGGCGTACGGCAACGGGGCCGACGGCGCCGCGGGCACCGGGGACGACATCGAGATCGGCCGCGTCCCGGCTGCGTGGAAGGTCGTGGAGCTCGCAAGCTCCAACGAGGACCACGACGCGGAGTTCGTCGGGACGATCGACCGGAACGGGCTCTTCACCCCGGGGGACGAAGGCCCCAACCCGAAGCGGTTCATGCAGGAAAACAACATGGGGGACGTCTGGGTGGCGGCCTCCTACGACGCGCCCGGAGGGGGCACGCTGTCCGCCCGCGGCTACCTGCTCGCCACCATCCCTCTGTACATCCAGAGGCCGGTGCAGTAGGGGCCGCGCGGGCGCCATGGAAAACATCGCGCGGCCTTCCGCGGCGGAAGCGATTCTCCTCCCGCACCGCAGCTTCACGGCGGAAGGAGAGGCGTACCTCTACGCGGCGGAAACCGGGGGGCTGTTCCGGATGGACAAAGGGGTCCGGGACGCCTTGTCCGCCCTCGCCTCCTCCGGTGCCGGTGCCGTGCCGGGGGAGGTCCTGTCGGACCTCCGCCGGGCGGGGCTTCTCGGGACAAGGGAGGGGGGGCGGCCCGCCGGGCGAACCGCTCATCCCCCCCTGCGCCTCCGGACGCTCGTGCTCATGCTGACGTACTCCTGCAACCTCGCCTGCCGGTACTGCTACGAGGACCGCGAGGAAGGGTGCGTCCCGCCCGCGGACGGGAAACCGGCGCCGCGGGAGATGTCCCGGGAGTCGATACGGGAAAATGTCCGGTTCCTGCTCGACCAATCCGGGGAGAACCGGAAGGTGTCCATCGTGCTCTTCGGCGGGGAACCGCTCCTCCGGTTCCCCCTCCTGCGGGCTGCGGTCGGCGATGCCCGTGCGATGGCATCGGCGCGGGGCAAGGAGGTTTCCTTCTCCCTCACCACCAACGGCACCCTCGTTACCCGGGAGATCGCCGGATTCCTGAGGGAGAGCGGCGTTTCCGTGTGCGTCAGCATCGACGGCCCCCGCGAGGTCCACGACGTCAACCGCCCGTACGCATCGGGGCGGGGCTCGTACGACGACGTGGAGCGCGGGATCGAGTATCTGATGGAAAACCGGAGCGGGGTTCCGCTGGCGGCCCGCGTCACCCTCGGGCGGGGCGCGGTGGACGTGCGGAAGACGTTCGACCACCTCCGGGGCTTGGGCTTCGACGAGGTCGGCTTCGCCCCGGCGAGCGCCGCGGAGGGAAGCGACGCCGCGCTGCCGGGGGAAGAACTCGACCTCGTGCTGGATGGTTTCCGCGACCTTGCGGCCGGGTATGCGGCCGACGTCCGGGAGCGGAGGATGCCGGCCTTCGGAAACATGACGCAGATCCTGGCCATGATCCACCGGGGGGACCCGATGCCGTATCCGTGTGGCGCAGGGATCGGAATGCTGGCCGCCGAGCCCTCTGGGGCCTTCTACCCGTGTCACCGGCTCTGCGGTGTCGGGGACCCCATGGGCGATCCGACCCGCGGGATCGCCCCGGATGCCCGCGCCCGGTTCCTCGACGGGGCCGCGCGGCGCTGCGAATCCGTGTGCGACGCCTGCTGGGCGAAGAATTTCTGCGCGGGGGGGTGCTACCACGACGCGTACGTCCGGCAGGGAGACCTCTTCGCCCCCTCGACGCACTACTGCCGGTGGATCCGGGAGCTGTTCCTCCTGGGCCTTCAAACCTACGTCCGCATACAAAACGAAACGCCGACGTTTCTCGAGGCCGTGCTCGGCGAAAGGGGGATCGCATGAAGCACCTGAAGGGGGTCAACCGCAAGGGGAAGAAGATCGAAGAGGAGAAGGGGGATCTCCCGGTCGTGGAGGCGCAGGGGAGCATCCCGTTCATGCATACCTGCACCTCCGTGTTCAACCCCGGGTACGAGATCGACTGGACCGGCTCCACGAAGCAGCTGTGCACGCCGATCGAGACCGACCTCTTCGGGACCACCGACATGTACTGCTGGTGGCCGGGACAGGCGCCCGACACGTACAACAATCCGGACTGGAACGCGGACTGCACCCGGGCGATGAAGGACTGGATGAAGCTCAAGGTCGTCAAGCCGGAGTGGTAGGAGCAAAAAGGGCGATCCACGGCACGGAAACTTTCCGCGGAGGGACCGATACGATGAAGAGAACGCACCTGTTCGCCTTTGCGCTGCTCGGGGCGGCCCTGCTGCTCGCCGCCGGAAACGGACCCGCGCTCGGCAAGGACATCTTCCTGCAGGGGATGATCCACAACCAGCTCAACATCCTCGACGGCGACACCGACGAGATCGTGGGGACCGTCACCACCAGGGGCAGGAAGGTCACCAACTTCACCTGGGACCCGAGGGACCTCGACAAGGTCTACACCATCACCGACTGGGGACAGCAGATCGAGCAGCTCGATCTTTCGGCGAGGAAGGTGGTCCGCACGTTCCGCGTCGGAAGCGGCGAAGTGAAGGTCCGGGCGCTCGATATCGAGATCAACCCGGCCGACCCGAACCTGCTGTACGCCATTTCGCTGCGGCAGCGGTGGCTCCCCGACGAGATCGTCGACATGACTCCAGCGGTCCTGGTGTTCGACCTCGCGACGGAGAAGGTCGTGAAGGAGATCGAGATCCCGCGCGGCTGCACCAACATCTTCTTCGGGTACGACGGGAGCGAGTTCTACGTCACGGGGCGGGACGTGTACGTCTACGACCCGAAGTCCGGGAAGCAGGTGAACTTCCTGGGACTGGCGCACCCGACCACGCCCGGCGTCGACCCGCAGATCACCCTGAACATCTGGAGGCTCCACGACCAGTCGGGGATGGCGATGATCCTGGTCGGCGGCCTCAACACGTCGAACAACCTCCCGTACCAGGGGTACTTCACGATCGACCTGAAGAAGAAGAGCACGGAGGGGTCGATGCGGCTCGTTCCCGAGATCGGCCCCCTGTACAACCAGTTCTCCGCGGTCGTTTCCCCGGACCGGAAGTATTACTACATGGTCCTCAACAAGGTGGAGAAGAGGGACTTCGCGACGAACCGGCTGCTGGCCACCGCCGACGTGGACAAGAGCTACTACTCGATCCAGATCAGCTCCGACGGGAAGAAGGTGTACCTCGGCGGCGGAGGCGACTCGATCCTGGTCTACGACACGGAGACGATGAAGCTGCTGAAGCGGATCGATACGCCGGGGGACGCGGTCCTCACCCACTTCCGCGTCCAGAAACGGTAAGGGGCGCGGCCGGTTGCCGATGACCCGGCACGGCGGGGCGGTATCCGCCCGGAAAGCGGCGGGTTGCGGCGTGGAAGTGGGGCTCTATTTCCCTTTCCTCGCCGGGCCGCCGGCTGCAGTCCTGCGCGGAGAGGTTCCCCTTGACGACGCGTTGCGCGGATCCCCGCTGGGCGATGCCCACCGCGCGCTCGCGGAGGCGCTCCTCCGGCACCTCCCCCGGGCTGCACCAAAGCGCGTGTACATCGGCAACGAGACGTGCGAACGGCTCCTCCCGTCGCCGGAGGCGATCCGCTCGTGGGCCGCGGCGGCGCGGGGCGGGCGGGTCGCCCTGTCCCTCGTCCTGCCGCCGCTTTCGCGGGACGGCCTCGCGAGGGCGGAAAGCGCGGCCGGCGCGCTGGAAGGCGTGGAGGGGTCCGAGGTCGTCGCCAACGACTGGGGGACGGTCCACCGCCTTGCGTCCCGCCGCCCGGAGCTTGCGGTGGTCCTTGGCCGCCTGACGCACAAGATGCTGCGCGATCCGCGCCTCGCGGATCGCTTCGATTCGCCCCTGGCCCCCTTGTCCGCTCGGGCGGCGCTCTGCCGCTCCGGGGAGCTCGCACCCGGGTTCCGGGCGCTGATGGAGCGGTACGGGATCGGGCGGCGGGAGATCGACCCGTTTCTGCAGCCGCTGGAAGAGGACGAGTGGGAAGGCCGGGACGGGCGGCTGTCGGTCCACCTGCCGTACCAGTTCGTTACGATGGGGCGGGGATGTCTTCCGGCGGCGATGCACCGGGAGGGAAACGGGAAGTTCGCCGCGGGCGGCCCGTGCCGGACCGAGTGCGCGAAGTACGCCGTCGAGTTCCGCGTCCCCGTCCCGGGCGGGAACGGCGCGGGGAGGCACCTTCTTTCCCTCGGGAACGCCCTCTACCACGCCGTGCCGCCGCACGTCTCGGAGAGGGCGCTGACGCTCCTTCCGTCCCGGAAGCGGGTGGACCGGGTCGTCGTCACCGTCCCCGCCGTGGAGAGGACACCGGCGTGACGAAGATCACCGTGCCGGTCAGCCACCCCGAAGAGGTGGAGATGCTCGCCGCGGGCGGGGCGGGGGAGTTCTTCTGCGGCTACGTCCCGCCGGAGTGGCTCGAGCGGTACGGCGGGGCGTTCTGGCTGAACCGCCGGGGCCCCGTGGCGGGGAACCTCTTCCAGCGCGACGACGTTTCCCTGCTGGCGGAGCGGTCGCACGCGCGCGGCATTCCGGTGTTCGTCACGTTCAATGCCCCGTACTACACCCCGGAGCAGCAGGAGTTCCTCCTACCGGTCATCGGCCGGCTCGCGGAGGGGTCCGGGATCGACGGCGTCATCGTCTCCGACGTCGGGTTCCTCGTTTCGCTGCGGCGCACGTTGCCCGGCCTTCCCGTCCACGCCAGCTCCGTGATGGCGTCGCTCAACCCCGGAATGGTCGACTTCCTCGCGGAGCACGGAGCAAGCCGCGTGATCTTCCCGCGCAGCCTCGGGGTCGGTGATATCGCCGCGCTCTGCGCCGCCGCCGCGGGTCGGCTGGAGACCGAGGCGTTCGTCCTGAACGAGGGGTGCGTCTTCGAGGAGGGGTACTGCATGACGACCCACCGCAGCGTGGGCGCGCTCTGCGTGCAGCTTCCGGACGTCCCCCACCGGGTGGTCCCGTTGACCTCCGACGCGGCGTCGTCGCTTGCCGGGGAGGACCGCAAGCCGGCCCGCGAGATGATGGGCGCGTTCCGTGACTGGGTCTGGTTCCAGAACGGGTGCGGAAACTCGGTCACGGACCGGGGGATTCCGAACGGCCCCTGCGCGCTGTGCGCCCTCTTCGACCTCGCCCGTTCCGGGGTGACCTCCCTCAAGATCGCGGGCCGCAGCGCCTCCTCCTTCCGGAAGCTGGCGAGCCTGCGGATGGTCCGCGCCGTCCTCGAACTCGTTTCGGGCGGCGCCTCGCGCGAGGAAGCGGCGCGCGAGGCGGCCGCGATCCGGAACACGCCGGAATTCTGCAACGCGGGGTACATGTGCTACTACCGGGAAGGGGCGTCATGACGGGACGGCTGGCTTCCCTGTGGAAGTTCGTCCGCCCCCAGCGCGGGACCCTTGCCGCGACGCTCCTCCTTTCCCTCCTTGGGACGGCCGCCTCCCTGTACGCCCCGTTCCTCACGAAACGGCTGGTCGACGACGTCATCCTCCGCGGGAACTGGGCGGGGCTTCCCCCTCTCCTCGCCACCATGGTCCTCTTCGGCGCGGGGGGAATGGTCCTTGGCGGCTTCGGCAGCTACCTCTACACGCGGGGGTCGTCCCGGATCCTCGTCGCCATGCGGGCGGCCCTCTTCGATCACCTCGAACGCGCCGAGATGCGCTTCTTCGGCCGGACGCGTGTCGGCGAGATCGTGGCGCGGCTCAACAACGACATGGTCGAGGTCCAGGGGGTCCTGGTCGACGTGCCGCTGGCGTTCGTCACGAGCGTCGTCCGGCTCGTGGCCGCCTCCGCGATCCTGGTCTCGATGTCGTGGTACCTCTTCCTCCTCGGCAACGTCCTCGTCCCCCTCGGCGCGCTGGGCCTGTGGCTCACGCGGGACGTCATCACCCGGATGAGCCGGGAGCTACGGGAGAAAAACGCTGCGGTCGGGACGCACATCATCGACACCTTCACGGGGATCCGGCTTGTCCGCGGAAGCGCCACGGAAGGGCAGGAGCTGCGGCGGTTCGAGCGGGAGAACCTGTCGCTGGTCGCCTCCGTGCTGCGGTTCCAGACGGTCTCCTCCCTCTCGCGCGGGATCCCCTCGTTCGTGCTGGCGTGCTCGGCGACCCTCGCCCTGCTATACGGCGGGTACATGGTCCGGGACGGCGCGATCACCGTGGGGACCCTGGTCGCGTTCACCGCCTTCCAGGTGCAACTCGTTTCCCCGATCCAGAATCTCCTCGCGCAGTACGTCGCGCTCCGGAAAGGCCGGGCGTCCCTGGAGCGGGTGTTCGAGTTCTTCGACGTCCCCGCGGAGCGGGACGCGGAAGGCGCGCACGATTTCGTCTCCCTGAAGGAAGGGATCGCCCTCGACGGGGTGACGTTTTCCTACGGCGGGGATGGCCGGGTCCTGGACGGCCTGACGCTGTTCCTGCCCGCCGGGAAGACGACGGCCATCGTCGGGGGGAGCGGAGCCGGGAAGTCGACGATCGTCGACCTGCTCCTGCGGTTTTACGATCCGCAGGGGGGGGAGATCCGCGTCGACGGGGTGCCGCTTTCGCGGCTGCGCCGCGACACGCTGCGCCGGCGCGTGGCCGTGGTCACCACCGAACCGCACCTGTTCCACGGTTCCCTCGAGGAGAACGTCCGGTACGGCGCCCCCGGCGCCGGCCCGGAACAGGTCGCCGGGGCCGTCGACAAGGCAGACCTGACGGAGTTCGTCCGCTCGCTGCCGGGGGGCCTTTCCACCGTCGTCGGGGAGCGGGGAACGGCCCTCTCCGCGGGCCAGAAGCAACGCGTGGCCCTCGCCAGGGCGTTCCTGCGGGCCCCGGACATCCTGGTCCTCGACGAGGCGACTTCCTCGCTGGACGTCCTGACGGAAGAGAGGGTGCGGGCCTCGGTGCGGGAACTGATGCGGGGACGGACGACCCTCATCATCACCCACCGCCTCCATGCCGTACGGGACGCGGACCGGATCGCGGTCCTAGAGGGGGGGCGGATCGCCCGGCAGGGGTCGCACGAGGAGCTGGCCGGGAGCCGGGGGACGTACCGCGCGTTCCTCCGCGTGTGCGGCGACGGGGCGAAGCCGGGAAAGACCGCCGATGCCTAGCGGCCGGCACATCCCGTGGGGGCCGAGAGCCGCGGGGGAACCGGCGGGCAGGGGCGTCTCCGTGTTCGTGATCGACTCGGGCGCCAACCCGCACCACTCGCACGTGCGGGGCGTGGCGGGGGGCGCCCGCGTGTTCAAGGGGCCGGACGGGGAGATCCGGCGCGAGGAGGGGAGTTTCCGGGACGACATGGGACACGGGACGGCGATCGCCGCGGTCATCCGGAACGTCGCCCCGGCCGCCCGGATCCACGCCGTCAAGATCTTCTCCGGCTCCTGTTCCGTGACGGTGGACGTGCTGGAGGCGGCGCTGGCGTACGCGGTCGACGCCGGCGCGCGCGTCGTCAACCTGAGCCTCGGTGTCGAGGAGGACGTGGGATCGCGGCCGATCGGGGCCTTAAGCCGGGACGCGGCGGACCGGGGGGTCATCCTGGTCGCCTCGGCGCGGAACGGGTCCCGCCGGAACGGATACCCCGCCCTTCTGCCCGACGTGATCGGGGTGGCGGCGGACCGGCGCCTCGGGGAGAGGACTCTGCGATATCGCGCGGGGGAGCCGTTCGAGTGCCGCGCTTCCGGGTGGCCCCGCCCCCTGCCGGGTCTTCCCCGGGAGAGGAACTTCGGGGGAAACAGCTTCGCCGCTGCAAGGGTTTCCGGCGCGGTCGCCTGCCTGCTGGAAATGCACCCCGGCGCGGATCTGGCGGCCGTCCGGGAAATGCTCCGCATCCGGTTCGGGCGACCGTCAGGATCCCTTGTGCACATTTGAGACGCTGTTCACG
>JAGGAJ010000043.1 GCA_017889845.1 Deltaproteobacteria bacterium | reverse complement strand
CCCCGCCTGCTGGTCGTGATCCAGCTTGATCCCGTCCAGGACGACGGAGGCCCGGATGTAGGCCACGCCGCCGCCGGCGACGATCCCCTCCTCCACCGCAGCGCGGGTCGCGTGCAGGGCGTCCTCGACGCGCGCCTTCTTCTCCTTCATCTCCGTTTCGGTGGCCGCGCCGACGTTGATGACCGCCACGCCGCCCACGAGCTTGGCCAGCCGCTCCTGGAGCTTCTCCTTGTCGTAGTCGGAGGTGGTCTCCTCGACCTGGGCGCGGATCTGCTTCACCCGGCCCTCGATGTCGGCCTTCTTCCCGGCGCCGTCGATGATCGTGGTGTTGTCCTTGTCCACCACCACCCTCTTGGCGCGGCCCAGGTCGTTCAGGGTGACCGCCTCGAGCTTGATCCCCATCTCCTCGGCGATCGCCTTCCCGCCGGTGAGGATCGCGATGTCCTCGAGCATGGCCTTGCGGCGGTCCCCGAAGCCCGGGGCCTTCACGGCGGTGGCGTTCAGCGTGCCGCGGAGCTTGTTCACCACGAGGGTGGCCAGCGCCTCGCCCTCGACCTCCTCCGCGACGATCAGCAGCGGCTTGCTGCTGCGGGCGATCTGCTCCAGCAGCGGCAGCAGGTCCTTCATGTTGGCGATCTTCTTCTCGTGGATGAGGATGTACGGGTCCTCGAGGACGACTTCCATCCGCTCCGGGTCGGTGACGAAGTAGGGGGAGAGGTAGCCGCGGTCGAACTGCATCCCCTCGACGATCTCGAGGGTGGTCTCCATCCCCTTGGCTTCCTCGACGGTGATGACTCCCTCCTTGCCGACCTTCGCCATCGCCTCGGAGATGATGTTCCCGATCGTCTCGTCGTTGTTCGCGGAGATGGTCCCGACCTGGGCGATCTCCTTGGGGTCCTTCGTCGCCTTGGACATCTTCTTGAGCTCCGCGGCGATGGCCTCGACGGCCTTGTCGATCCCGCGCTTCAGGTCCATCGGGTTGTACCCGGCGGCCACCAGCTTGGAGCCCTCCTGGTAGATCTTCTGCGCCAGCACGGTCGCAGTGGTCGTCCCGTCGCCTGCGATGTCGCTGGTCTTGGAGGCGACCTCCTTCACCATCTGGGCACCCATGTTCTCGTACTTGTCCAGGAGCTCGACCTCCTTGGCCACCGTGACGCCGTCCTTGGTGACCAGGGGCGAGCCGAACGATTTCTCGATGATCACGTTCCGGCCCCGGGGGCCCAGGGTCACCTTGACCGCGTCGGTGAGCATGTCGACCCCGACTTTGATCTTGCCGCGGGCCTCCTCGCTGAACTTGAGCTGCTTCGCCATCGTATCTTCCCTCCTTGGATGTGTGCGTTCGTTTTGTGTGATTCGCCCTACTTCGTGATGACCGCGAGGATGTCGTCCTCGCGCAGGATCAGGTGCTCCACTCCGTCGACCTTGATCTCCGTGCCGGAATATTTCCCGAACAGGATGCGGTCGCCCGCCTTCACCTCGGGAGCCACCCGGTTGCCGGCATCCGTCACCTTGCCGGGGCCCACGGCCACGACCAGCCCCTCCTGCGGCTTCTCCTTGGCGCTGTCGGGTATGATGATCCCGCCCTTTGTCTTGTGTTCCTCCTCCACCCGCTTGATCAGAACCCTGTCCTGCAACGGCTTCACTTTCATGCTCTCCCCTCCTTCTACCTCGAAGTATGCTGGATTGCCTGTCGGCGTTAGCACTCGATGCCATCGAGTGCTAACAGCAAATATACCGAAGGGAGAAAGCGATGTCAATGGGGAGCGAAGATTTTTTGCAGTACACTAAAATCTTTTTTATATCAACACGTTATGAGCAGGGCTCTCTGGGGCCTGGCCGTTTTACAACCTGCGGCGCGCCATCTCCTCCTCGAAATATTTCCGGTAGAGGATGTCCCACTCCCTCCCCCCTTCCGGAACGCGCCGGGAGAGCCGGGAGATCCGGTCCCGGGCGAATGCGTCGACCTCCTCCTCCGCTCTCGCATAGGACGCCAGCACCGCCTTCGCCTCGCGATGCGCGGCCGCGTCGTCCGGGAATTCGGCGAGCCCCCCGTCCCGCAGCGCGGCGCGGAGCCGATGGGAGAGGTGCGAGATCCGGGACTCGGTCAGCCGCACGCCGGTTCTCTCACAGGACGACCCCGCGATCCTTCGCGAGGCGCTCCTTGATCTTCTGGAAGAGGATGCGGGTGTTGGCCTGGGTGTCGCCGACCTTCCGGATGTGCTGCTCGAGCAGGGCCTCCGCCTCCCGGTCGAGATCCTCCTCCCGCTGGATGTCCCTGCGGATTTCGGCCGCCATCGCCGCGACGAGCGCCTCGTCGGCCGACTTCGGGCGGACCAGCCCCTTCGCCTTCCACCGGGAAAGGATCGTCGCCCCGATGCGCCGGAGCTGCTCGTCGTTGAGCCTCACCGCTTCCCCCTCCCCGGCTGCGCCACCCAATCCCGGAAGTCGGGGCCGATGACTCCCCGCTTACGGTATCTTTCCATCGAAACCGCGCAGGGGCAATCCCTCTCCTCCCCCGCGAGGGCCCCGGCGGCCGCCAGGGCGACCGCCGGGATGGCATTCTTCGCCGCCTCGACCGCCGAAGCGAGGGAGGGCGGCAGCATCCCCTCGAACAGCGTCCCGCGCCGGTACGGCAGCCTCTTCACCCCTTCCGCGTAGTTCGTCACGTACGCCACCGGCGCGTAGCAGATCTCGAGCTCCCGGGCGAGGAACGCCTCGGGGCAGAGGGTCATCCCGACGAGGTGCGCCCCGGCCGATGCCAGGAACCGGATCTCGGCGGGGGTTTCCAGGCGCGGCCCTTCGGTGCAGGCGTACGTCCCGCCGACGTGCAGGCGCTTCCCCCCTCCGAGCGGGCCCCACGCGCTCCGGAGGGCCTTGCGCGCCGTTTCGCAGAACACGGGGGACTGCCGGATGAAGCCGATCCCCTTCCCCTCGTAGAACGTCGACGGGCGGTTCCGGGTGAAGTCGAGGAGGTCGTCCGGGAGCACGAGGTCCCCGGGGCGGTACCGGGGGAAGATGGCGCCGGGCCCCGTCCACGCGAAGATCCGTTCGACTCCCAGCCGTTTCGCGGCGTAGACGTTCGCCCGGTAGTTCACGTACGGCGCCGTCTTCTCGTACCCGCGCTCCCCGTGGCGGGACAGGAAAAAGAACCGGAGGCCGTCCCTCTCGTACAGGTGGACCGGGCTGGAGAGGCCGTACGGGGTGCGGACGCGGCGGGAGGAAAGCCGTTCTCCCAGCGTCCCCGCGGGGAGCGCGTACGCCCCGGATCCCCCGAGGAGGAGGACCCGGGAAGGGTTTGCCGGCGCCCTCTTGATCAGAAGTTGATCCGGACTCCGAAGTTGATCTCCCACCCGCTCACGTCGACGTCGTACGATACCCCGGTAATCGAGGTGAAGCTGGGATCGGCCATCTGGTACCTTGCGTCCACGTTGAGCGCGATTTTCGGGTTGATCCACATGTCGAGGCCGAAGTTGACGTACCCCCCGATGGCGGCCTCGGAATCGTCGGTAGAGATCAACGGGGATACCTGGACGGGCTCCTCCAGGCTGGCGAAGTAGACCCCGATCCCGCCTCCCAGGTACGGCTCGAAGACCGGGTTGGGAATGATGAGGCGGCCGCCGATCGTCACCGGCACCACGCTGACCTCGTTCGATCCGGCGCTCGCCGTGTAATACCCGACTCCCCCCTCGATCGCCGCAAAGGGCGACACGCGCGATCCGATCGCGATGTTCCCGCTCCAGTCGGAAGAATACCCGCTCAGTCCGTCGCTGTAACTGTTGGGTTCGAAGAGGCCGATGTTGGCGAACAGGTACGGTCCCGCGTGGAACCCGACCGGGCGGGGCGGCGGCGGGGGCGCGGTCTTGTATCTGGCGGGAGGGGGCGGGGGCGGTGGCGGGGGGGACGTCCCGCGCTCGTACCGGTCGTACTCTTGCGCCCTCGCGGGGGCCCACACGGCGGCGACCCCGGCGGCGAGGAACCCGACGAGCGCCAGCACCAGAACCTTCTTCATGTCGTCCTCCTTCTCCGTCGTTCTCCGGGCACAGGGAAAGGATACCCCCCTCCCGGCTGGAAATAAAGGCGGGGAATCCAATATAATGAACCCTTTCCGGCAAAATCCATACGTTTCCGGCCAGGGAGATATTCATGATCATCGTCATGGGGCAGGGCGCGAGCCCGAAGGAGATCCGCGCCGCGATCGCGAGGATCAAGGAACTGGGGTACACCCCCCACCCGATCTACGGGAAGGAGCGGACCGTCCTCGGCGCCATCGGCGACGAGCGCGGCAAGTTCGTCCTCCAGAGCCTCGAGTCCCTCCCCGGGGTGGAGCGGGTCGTCCCGATCCTCAAGCCGTACAAGCTCGCCAGCCGCGAGGTCAAGCAGGAGCGCACGGTCGTCCGGATCTCACCCGGCGTGACCGTCGGGGACCGGCAGCTGCTCGTCATCGCCGGCCCCTGTTCCGTGGAGAGCGAGCAGCAGATGATCGACACCGCGCTGGCGGTCAAGAAGGCAGGGGCGCACCTGCTCCGGGGCGGGGCGTGGAAGCCCCGTACCTCTCCCTACGCGTTCCAGGGGCTGGAGCTCAAGGGAGTGAAGATCCTGCGGAAGGCGGGGGACCGGGCGGGGATGCCGATCGTCACCGAGGTGATGAACCCCGTCGACGTGGAGACGATCGCGGAGTACTCCGACGTGCTCCAGGTGGGGGCCCGCAACGTGCAGAACTTCGCCCTCCTCAAGCGGATCGGGAAATCCAGGCGGCCCATCCTGCTCAAGCGCGGGATGATGACCACCATCACGGAGTACCTGATGAGCGCGGAGTATCTGCTCTCCGCGGGGAGCCGCCAGGTGATCCTGTGCGAGCGGGGGATCCGCACCTTCGAGGACGCCACGAGGAACACCCTCGACCTCTCCGCCGTCCCGGTGCTCCGGGAGCGCACCCACCTCCCCGTCATCGTGGACCCCTCCCACGGCACGGGGGTGGCCGCCTACGTGTCGCCGATGGCGCGCGCGGCCGTGGCGGCCGGGGCGGACGGGCTGATGATCGAGGTGCACCCCACGCCGGAGAAGGCCCTCTCCGACGGCCCGCAGTCCCTGACCTTCGAGAAGTTCGCCGACATGATGGCGACCCTGAAGCCCTTCATCGCGGCGGCGGGCAGAGCGCTCTGATCCGCCGGCTCCTCCTGGCGGCCCTCGCCGCGGCCCTCCTCCAGTTCGGCTACCTGTACTACAAGGTGGGAAGGGGGGTCGCGGGGGACGCATGGGAGGTCCCCTCGATCCTGTACGGCCGCCCCGCGGAGATCCGCAGGGGGGACCACATCGGGAACGCGCGGTTCTCCGAGCGGCTGCGCAGGCTCTCCTACCGGAAGGTGACGGGGGCCCCCTCCTCCGCCGGGACGTACTCCGAGGAGCCGGACCGGATCCGGATCTTCACCCGCGACTACCGGATCGAGGAGACTCCCCGCAACGGCGGCCCCGTGGACATCGAGGTCCGCGACGGCCGCGTCGTCTCGCTGCTCACCCCCGCGGGGGTCCCGCTCGACGCCATCCGGCTGGAGCCCGAGGAGGTGGCGCGCCTGATGGGCCCCCGGATGGAGGCGAGGCGGATGGTGCCCCTCTCCGCCATCGCGCCGGTGCTGCAGCAGGCGGTGATCGCCGCCGAGGACGGCCGGTTCTACTCCCACTTCGGCATCGATCTTTTCGGTGTGGCCCGCGCCGCGGTGGCGAACTTCCGGGAAATGCGGTTCGCCCAGGGGGGGTCCACGATCACCCAGCAGCTGGCCAAGAACTTCTTCCTCTCCCCGCGGAAGACGATCGGGCGCAAGCTGCTCGAGGCAGAGTACGCGCTGGTCCTCGAGCTGCGGTATCCGAAGAAAGAGATCCTGGAGATGTACCTGAACAAGGTCTACCTCGGCCAGGAGGGGCCGCGGGGGATCTACGGCGTCGAGGAGGCGGCGGGCTTCTACTTCTCGAAACGCGCGGCGGAGCTGACCCTCGGGGAGGCTGCGCTCATGGCGGGCATCCTCCGTTCGCCGAACCGGTACTCCCCCCTGCGGGACCCTCCGGCTGCGAAGGAGCGGCGGAACGCGGTCCTCCTCCGGATGCGCCACCTCGGCATGATCCGCGAGGAAGAGTACCTCCGGGCGTCCCGCGCGCCGGTGCGGACCCGGCCGCGGCGCGCGCCGGCCGGCACGGCCGCCTACTTCGCGGACTACGTCCAGCGCGTCTCCGAGGACGCCCTCGGGGGGGAGAAGCTGTACCGGACGGGGTACCGCTTCTACACGACCCTGGACCCCGTCCAGCAGGCCGCGGCGGAAGAGGCGGTGGCGAAGGGGCTCGCGGAGATCGAGAAGTCTGCCCTTCCGGCGGGCGAGCCGCTCCAGGCGGCGCTGGTCGCCGTGGACCCCGCAACCGGCGGGATCACGGCGATGGTTGGGGGACGGGGGTACGGCGAGACCCAGTTCAACCGGGCGGCCGACTCCCATCGCCAGCCGGGGAGCGCCTTCAAGCCGTTCGTCCTCCTCGCGGCGATGGAACAGGCGGCCCGGGGGAAAGGGAAGGCGACCCTCTCCACGATGGTGTCCGGGGAGGCGCTGACGCTGCCGACGCCGGAGGGGCCGTGGAGCCCCGCCAACTACGACGGGATGACGTACGGGCAGGTCACCGTCCGCCGGATGATCGAGGAGTCGGTGAACACGGCCACCGTGCGGCTCGCCATGGACACGGGGCTCGCCGAGGTGGTGAGGACGGCGCGCGCCGCAGGGGTGGCGAGCCCCCTCTCCCCCGTGCCGTCGATGGCCCTGGGGAGCTTCGAGGTGACGCCGCTGGAGCTCGCCTACGCGTACGCGACCATCGCATCCCGCGGCACCCGCTTCGAACCGTTCCCCCTCTTCTCCGTGACCACGGCGGACGGCGAGATCCTCTCCGCGGAGAAGCCCCGGTACACGCGCACCGTCGACCCCCGGGCCGCGTACCTCGCGGGATTCGCCATGGAGGGCGTGCTGGAGCGGGGAACGGCGAAGACCGCCAGGGCCCTCGGCGTCTACTTCCCCGCCTCCGGGAAGACGGGCACCACCGACCGGAACCGCGACGCCTGGTTCGTCGGCTTCACCCCCGACGTGGTGTGCGCGGTCTGGGTGGGGTACGACTCCGGCGCGGACACGGGACTGACAGGCGCCCGCGGGGCGCTCCCCGTCTGGGCCCGGTTCCTCCGGGCGCTCTACCCGTACTCCGGACCGGCAGCCCCAACGCCCCCGCCGGAAGGGATCGTGACCGCCGGCATCGACCCGGAGTCGGGCCTCCTCGCCACGGCGGCCTGCCCGCAGGAAATGCGGGAGGCGTACATCGCGGGAACCGTCCCGACGGAGACGTGCCCCCTCCACCCCGCGACCCCCGTCGACGCCGTGCGCAAGGGGCTCCGCGGTATCGGGGAGTTCTTCCGCAACCTGTTCAAGTAGACGGACCGCGTGGTATAAAAGCGTTTTCCACCCCGAACGGAGAAGCCGCGCTATGGATTACAAGGGGACGCTCAACCTGCCGCAGACGGGGTTCCCGATGCGCGCGAACCTCCCCCAACGGGAGCCGGAGATGCTCGCCCGCTGGGACGCCATGGGCCTGTACGGGAGGATGGTCGGGAACCGCAAGGGCCGGCCCACGTTCGTCCTCCACGATGGTCCCCCCTACGCCAACGGGCACATCCACATCGGGCACGCGCTGAACAAGATCCTCAAGGACATCGTCGTCAAGTACCACGCGATGGACGGGGCCCTTTCCGTCTACGTTCCGGGGTGGGACTGCCACGGCCTCCCGATCGAGCACCAGGTGGACAAGAACCTGGGTGCGAAAAAAAGTGCGGTCCCCACGGCGGAGAAGCGGCGCCTGTGCCGGGAGTACGCCGCGAAATTCATCGCCATCCAGCGCGAGGAGTTCCGGCGCCTCGGCGTGCTGGGGGAATGGGAGAAGCCGTACCAGACGATGTCCTTCGACTACGAAGCGGGGATCCTCCGGGAGCTTGGCCGGTTCATCGCGTCCGGCGCGGTGTACCAGGGGACCAAGCCCGTCTACTGGTGCCTGACGTGCAGGACGGCGCTGGCCGAAGCCGAGGTGGAGTACGCCGACCACTCCTCCCCGTCGATCCACGTGAAATTCCCCTTCGTCGACCCGCCGGAGAGGATCCACCCGGCCCTGGCGGGAAAGAAGGTATCCTTCGTCATCTGGACCACCACGCCGTGGACGATCCCGTCGAACCTCGGCATCGCGCTCCACCCCGACTTCGGGTACGTGGCGCTGGAATCGGGGGGCGAGGTCTACGTGGTCGCGGAGGGGCTCGCGGACCGGTTCGCCGCGGAGACGAAGCGGACGGACGCGGTCCGCCTGGCCACCTTCCGGGCGGGTCCCCTGGAACGGCTGCGGTGCCGCCATCCGTTCCTCGACCGCGACTCGATCCTGGTGCTCGCCGACTACGTGACCCTGGATGCGGGGACCGGCTGCGTCCACACCGCGCCGGGCCACGGCCGGGAGGATTACGAGACGGGCCGGAAGTACGGCCTCGAGATCCTGGCGCCGCTGGACGACGACGGCCGTTTCACGGCGGACGTCCCCTTCTTCGCGGGGATGCAGGTCTTCGAGGCGAA
The DNA here is from genome assembly GCA_017889845.1 of Deltaproteobacteria bacterium. Classification (GTDB taxonomy): domain Bacteria; phylum Desulfobacterota; class Deferrimicrobia; order Deferrimicrobiales; family Deferrimicrobiaceae; genus JAGGAJ01. Next base: position 2,890 of record JAGGAJ010000043.1, on the reverse strand, counting down.
CCCGAAGGTGAACGCGAAGCTCGCCGAGTCCGGCGCCCTCCTCTCCCTCGGGGAGGTCACCCACTCCTACCCCCACTGCTGGCGGTGCAAAAAGCCGGTCATCTTCCGGGCGACGAAGCAGTGGTTCATCTCGATGGAGACGACGCAGCTCCGGGAAAAGACCCTCTCGGAAATCCGGAAGGTCCGCTGGATCCCGTCCTGGGGGCAGGAGCGGATCGAGGGGATGATCGCCAACCGGCCGGACTGGTGCATATCCCGCCAGCGCGCCTGGGGCGTGCCGATCGCCCTCTTCCAGTGCGAGGGGTGCGGCCGCCACCTCCTCGATCGCGGCCTGGTCGAGCATGTGGCGGGCCTCTTCGAGAAGGAAGGGGCCGACGCCTGGTTCGACCGGGACGCGGCGGAGCTGCTCCCGCCGGGAACGGCGTGCCCCTCCTGCGGCGGCGGCTCGTTCCGTAAGGAGACGGACATCCTCGACGTGTGGTTCGACTCGGGGGTCTCCTACGCGTGCGTTTGCGAGGGGAAGGAGAACCTGGGCGTGCCCGTGGACCTGTACCTCGAGGGGTCCGACCAGCACCGCGGCTGGTTCCACTCCTCCATCCTCGCCGCCGTGGGGACGCGCGGGATCGCCCCGTACCGCAGCGTCCTCACCCACGGCTTCGTCGTGGACGGGAAGGGCGAGGCGATGAGCAAATCGAAGGGGAACGTCATCGCCCCGAACGAGGTCATCAGGCAATACGGCGCCGAGGTGCTGCGACTGTGGGTCGGCGCGCTGGACTACCGGAACGACAATCCGCTCTCCCGGGAGATCCTCGAGCGGATCGCCGAGTCGTACCGCAAGATCCGCAACACGGTCCGGTACCTCCTCGCGAGCGTGAGCGACTTCACCCCGGGCCGCGACGACGTGCCCGTGGAGAGGATGGAGGAGATGGACCGGTACGCCCTCGTCCTCTTCGACCGGCTCGTGGAGAAGGTGCGGCATGGGTACCGGGAGTACGAGTTCCACGTCCTCTACCACGCGGTGAACAACTTCTGCTCCGTCGACATGTCCGCCTTCTACCTCAATGTCCTCAAGGACCGGATGTACTGCTCCCGGCCGGACGACCCGGCCCGCCGCTCCGCCCAGACGGCGATGTTCCGCATCGCGCGCGAACTTCTCCCCCTGGTCGCCCCGGTCCTCTCCTTCACGGCGGAAGAGGCATGGGGATACCTCCCGGCCTGGCCCGGCAAGCCGGAGAGCGTGTTCCTGGCGGACCTGCCGTCCCCGTCCGGCGTGCCGGCGGCGGATGAGATCGCGGCGCGCTGGGAGCGGATCCTCTCGCTGCGGGCGGAGATCGCGAAGCCGCTGGAGGCGGCGCGGAAGGGGAAAGTCATCGGCAGCGACCAGGACGCGCTCGTCACGGTCTCGCCGGGCCCCTTCGCGGACCTGCTGGAAACGCACGCAAGGCAGGTGCAGGATGTGCTGACCGTTTCCGCGCTCGCGACCGGGGAGCCGCAGGGGCCGGAACGTTACGAGAGCACGGCGTTCCCCGGGCTCCGCGTGAAGGTGGAGAAGGCGCCGTGGGGGAAGTGCGAGCGGTGCTGGAACCACACCCCGGAGGTGGGGACGCTCCCCGCCGCGCCGGACCTGTGCGGGCGGTGCGCCGCCGCTGTCGGGAAGTGACGGGCGCCGTTGACGATCCTCCGGAAATTCACCATCCCGGCCATCTCGGCGCTGCTCCTCACGGCGGCCGACCAGGCGAGTAAGTCGTGGGCGGTCCGCACCCTCCCCCTCTTCGAGCCGCGGGAGCTGTTGGCCGGCTTCCTGGGGGTGGTGCACGTCCGCAACACCGGCGTGGCGTTCAGCCTCCTGTCGAACCTCGACCCGGGCTGGGTCCACCCGCTGCTGATCCTGGCCACCCTGCTGGCGATGGCGGCGGTGGTCGCCTACATATGGCACCTTCCCGGGAAAGGGGTCGCCCCCTTCGGCCTGGGCCTGATCCTCGGGGGGGCGATCGGAAACCTGATCGACCGGTGGCGCCTGGGGTACGTGGTCGACTTCATCGACCTGTACTGGCGCACCCACCACTGGCCCACCTTCAACGTAGCGGACATCGGCATCACCGTTGGCGTCGCCCTGCTCGTGACCGACATGCTATTCTGGACCAAGGAGCACGTCGATGCACCCCGTCCTGCTGCAGGTAGGAAGCCTTAAGATCTACTCCTACGGCGTCCTCGTCGCCGTGGGGTTCCTCGCCGCCATCTGGGTCGCCGGCCGGCAGATCGCCCGGCAGGGGATCGACCGCGAGAAATTCTACGACATGGGGTTCTGGGTGGTCCTCTCAGCCATCGCGGGGGCGCGGCTGTTCCACGTCCTCGTCTACTGGCGGCAGTACGCGGAGAATCCCGTGGAGATCCTCAAGCTGTGGAACGGGGGCCTCGTCTTCTACGGGGGCTTCCTGGCCGCCGTGGCGGCGTGCCTGATCTACCTGAAGAAGAACCGGATCCCGTTCCTTCCCGTCGCGGACGCCTCCGCGATCGGGATCCCGCTGGGGCTTGCGTTCGGCCGCCTCGGCTGCTCGATGGCGGGGTGCTGCTACGGCAAGCCGTCGACCCTCCCGTGGGCCGTCGTCTTCTCCGACCCGGCGTCCCTGGCGCCGCTCCACGTGCCCCTCCACCCGACGCAGATATACGAGTCGATGGCCGGGTTCGCCATCTTCGGGATCCTCTACGCGACGCGGGACCGTTTCCGGACGCCGGGAACACGCTTCTGGACCATGCTGATCCTGTACGGCTTCGCCCGGTCCTTCCTCGAGATCTTCCGGGACGACCCGCGCGGATTCCTCGGGCCGTTCTCCGAGTCGCAGGTGGTATCGGCGGTCCTGGTCGTGTACGCCATCGCGTCCCTTTTCGC
>JAGGAJ010000042.1 GCA_017889845.1 Deltaproteobacteria bacterium | reverse complement strand
GACTTCGGGCAGGTCATCGCCCGGGGGGTCCCGGCCGCGATCCAGCGGGACCCCAGGGTGGTGGAGGCGTACCTGGGAAGGAAAGGATCCACCGGTGGAAATTGACATGGGAAGGATTCGGCATTGCTGTTACATGTCGATAAACTGAACGTTTTTTATGGCGGGGTACAAGCCCTTCGGGACGTCTCCTTCACCGTCGGGAGCGGGGAGATCGTTTCCCTGATCGGGGCGAACGGCGCGGGAAAGAGCACCACGCTGCGCGCGATCTCCGGCGTCGTCCGTCCGGCCTCCGGCAGCATCGTCCATAACGGGAAGCCGATCGCCGGACTGGCCCCGCACCGGATCGTCCGCCTCGGGATCGCCCACGTCCCGGAAGGGCGGGGCGTCTTCGCGGACATGACCGTCCGGGAAAACCTCGAGATGGGGGCGTACACCCGGGAATCGCGAACGGAGGTGGAGGAGAGCTTCGGGCGGGTCTTCGCCCTGTTCCCCCGCCTCTCGGAGCGGGCGTCCCAGATTGCCGGGACCCTGTCGGGCGGGGAGCAGCAGATGCTCGCCATCGGCCGGGCGGTGGTCCAGCGTCCGGACCTCCTTCTCCTCGACGAGCCGTCGATGGGGCTGTCCCCCGTGCTGGTGGACGAGATATTCCGCATGATCGCCGAGATCAACCGGGCCGGGGCCACGATCCTGCTCGTCGAGCAGAACGCCTCCATGGCCCTCTCCGTGGCCAGCAGGGCATATGTTCTCGAGACGGGGGAAATCGTTCTTTCCGGGGAGGCGACCGGGCTTCGGGAAAACCCGAAGGTGCGCGAGGCGTATCTCGGCGAGGAGGCAGGGCGAAGGACATGACACCCGCGGCGGAACGGCCCGGTTCCACAGCAGGCAGCGCGGGCGAACCGATCCGCATTCTCGTCAGCGCCTGCCTTCTGGGAGAAAAGGTCCGCTACGATGGCGGGCACAAGCGGGATCCGTTCCTCATGGAAACGTTGGGCCCGTTCGTCACGTGGGTGCCCGTCTGCCCCGAGGTCGACTGCGGGCTGCCCGTTCCCCGGGAGGCGATGCGCCTCGTGGGCGACCCGAAGCGTCCCCGCCTTGTGACGGGGCGCACGGGGGAGGATCACACGGAGAGGATGGTGCGGTGGGCGGGTGCGCGGCTCGACGAGTTGTCCCGGCTTGACCTGTGCGGCTACATATGCAAGAAAGACTCCCCGAGTTCGGGGATGGAGCGGGTGAAAGTGTACGCGGGGGAAGGCGCACCGGCCCGGACGGGGGCGGGGATCTTCACGCGGATGTTCATGGAACGGTTCCCCCTGATCCCGGTGGAAGAGGAGGGGCGACTCACGGACCCGGTCCTGCGGGAGATGTTCATCCAGCGGGTTTTCTGCTTCCGCCGCTTCCGGGACCTCCTGGGAAGGCCCCTCTCGAGGGGGGCGCTGGTGGATTTCCACACGGACCACAAGATGCTGCTCCTGTCGCACGACCGGGGGCATTACGAGGAAATGGGACGCCTCGTGGCGGGTGCGAAGGAACTTCCCGTGGGGATCCTGCATGAAAAATATCAGGCCCTGTTCATGGCCGCGCTGGCGCACAAGGCGACGCCGAAGAAGTGCGCCGACGTGCTGACGCATATGATGGGTCACTTGAAAAAAATGCTTTCAAGCGATGAAAAACAGGAACTTATTGCTGTTATCGATCAGTACCGGCGGAGACTCATTCCCCTCGTCGTCCCCGTCACGCTCGTTCGCCACTACGTCCGGAAACACGGAATCGCCTACCTTGCGCGCCAGGTGTTCCTCGATCCTCACCCCGTGGAACTGATGCTGCGCAACCACGTGTAGCGTACACCTAGACTCCTGAGGAGCGGATGCCGGAGGGAGGGGGGTCTGAGCGGAGACCGCAAGTGTGGAACCGGCGGAGACCCCGCTGTCGTTAGAGGGGCAGCCAATGCTTCGCGATGAATGTGGCCGAAGGTCGGGGAGACGGTCGCAAGGCACGATCGCTGGTCGGAGCCGGGGAGCCGGGCGGTCGGATGCGAACGGCCCCCCTCCCGGAGGCGGAGCTCCCGTAGCGTACTCGTGAGAGGGGAAGGGCGCCCCGCTACCGTGTCCTCAGCTACTTACGGTCGCAGGTAGCCCACCGGCACGGGCTCGACCCTCGGCGCTTCGGTCCCGGAGAGGATCGCCAGCACGTCGCGCTCGATGTCCCGCTCCGCCCCCGCCGCCGGGGCCGCCATGAGGGAGATGCGCAGCTTCTTCGGGGAAGGCAGGAAATGCTGTTCCGCGAGGAACGTGCGCACCGTCTGTCGCAGCGCCGCGAGGAGCAGATGCCCCTCCCCGGACTCCCGGGGGGGGGCGACGACGATGAGATGCCCGCCGTCCCGCACCGCCCGGGCGGACTCCGCGAACAGGGTGACCGCCTTCTGCACGTGGTCGACGTGCCGGCGCTTCTCCTCGAGGGTGAAGTCGAGCACGCCCCTGTCTCCCGCCGTGAGGCCCACCAGAAGGACCCCGAAGGAGGGGGGGGCGCCGCCGACGAGGGAGTTGTCCAGCCACGGCTCCACGACATTCGGATCGGACAGGTCCATCGCCCGTTGCTGCGTCTCCTGCGACCGCGACCGTCCCGACGCGCCGGCGCCCGGTGCCGGGCGGGTGACCCGCGCCTGTCCCGGAGGGGTCTCCGCGTCGGACACCGAGGTGATCCGGGCCCCCCTCTGCGTGAGAGCTTCGTGCAGCCTCCGGTGGAGCGGACCGGCGGAGCCGGTTGAGACGACCAGCCCCGGCTCGGAGACGGACATTGTTTTCCGCGCCCCCGGAACCGGAGGAAAGGAGGAAAAGGGAGGCAGCGTCGTGATGGCCAGGAACGGGTTCTCCAGGAAACGTCCGTCCTTCACGGCGAACATCACCGCTTCCGCCACCTGCTCGTTCCCCGGCGGGGCCGACGGCACCGTGGAACGGAACCACTCCCGGATCCGCCCGTACCACGCCTCGATTTCCTCCCGTGCGCCCTTCGCCCCTCTCTGCGCCCGGAGGACCGAGAGGAACTTCCCGGACGCGTCCTCCCGCTGCCCGGGGGAGAGGGAGCCGTCGAAGGAGTGCAGGAACAGCTCCGTGAGCTCCTTCCGCGCCGCCGCGGGAAGGGAGGGGAACTCCCCGAACCCCGCGGAGAACTTCGTGGCGTAGTTCTTCATCACCCATTCCATCCGGGGGCCGGCGATGAGCGTCGGGGCGACGTCGGAGACAGAGATCCCGTCCCCGGCGAGATCGGCCCGCGCCGAAAGCGTCAGCGCCTTGAGGAGGATCTTGGAGACCGTGTAGATCGTCCGGAACAGGTACGGGTGGTCGGCGTAGTGGGTGGACACGTTGACGATCGCGCCGCCCCCCTCCTGCGCCCGCATGATCTCCCGTGCGATGGTCATGGCCTCCCAGGCGCCCAGGAAGTTCGCCGCCAGCACGGACGCGAAATTTCCCCGGTGTTCCCGCATCACCTCCCCGACGCGCGAGAAGTTTCCGCCCGCGCCGGCGTTGTTCACCAGGACGTCCACCCGGCCGAACCGGTTTTTCGCCTCCCGCAGGAGGGCGTGGACGCTTTCCGGGCGGGACACGTCCGCGTTGACCCACAGGGCGCGGCCCCCGGAGCGGCGCATCCGGGAAAGGGTTGCGTCGGCGGCGGCGAGTTCCGCCCTCGCCTTCACCGCCTGCTCCGGGTCGGGAGTGTCCGTCTGGGGGTACCGGCTTCCGATGACCACGGTGGCCTTCTCGGCCGCCAGGCGCAGGGAGATCTCCCGGCCGAGGTTCCGCATCCCTCCGGTGACGACGGCCACATTGCCGGACGCGCTGCCGGGCGCCGCGGAAGCTTCCGCCGGCAGAGAGGGGATGGCGTTCTGCTCGTCGGGGAGCAGGACGGCGCCGGAGACGCGTTTTCCCTCCTCGAGGAGCCAGAGGACGGACGCGGCGGTCGCCTCGGGGCGCGCCTGCCGGTTCCTCCCGTCCGTCCGGCCCGGGAGCACGAGGCCGATGTTGACGTCCGCCACGCGGGCGGGGGCGGTCCCTTCCGTCTGGGCCTTCCGCATGAGGGCGCGCTCCATCGCCTCCGTCGCCACGGCGGGGCGCAGCATCGCCTGGAACACCTGGACGAGGTTCCGCTCCCGGATGGAGGGGACCCCGGAAAGATCGGGCCCCACGATCACGATCGAGCCGTCCGTGCCGTCCCGGTCCATCCGGCGCTCGGCCTGCCAGCAGAAGAAGCGGGGGAGCGCGCCGAAATGCTCCACCATGTCGGTCCACTCGTCGTGGGGGAGGGTGGTCAGGGGTCTTTTCCAGTCGACGCTCCCTGTGAAATACAGGAGGGCGTCGATGCGCGGTAGGCTGTCGAACAGCTCCTGGACGTGCGCTGCGTGGGAGAGGTTCACCGGGCAGACGGTCGCGGTCCCCTCGCCGCCGCGGGAGTTGATCTTCAGGGCGACCGGCTCCAGGACCTCGGGGCGGCTGCCCGCGAGGACCACCGCGGCGCCGGAGCGGGCAAGCGCCACCGCGGACGCCTCGATCAGGGGCAGGTCCCCCGCGAGGGGGCGCCCGACCACGAGGAGAGCGACCTTTCCCACGATGTCGGGATACCGCGACAGGGCGGCGGGGGAGGGGATCACGCCGGGGGCCTGCTCGTATGTGACACCTCCCATCGGCAGGCGCGTCCCCCCGATCGTCCTCCGGAACGGTCCGCCGGCCACCTCGAGGGCCAGCGCGGCGAAGTCCTTCGGATCGACGAAGGCGTGGCCGACCGTCCGTTCGAGGGTGTCCCGTTCCAGCGCCTCGGGGGGGACGTTCCGTCCGATCCGGGCGCGCGCGCGCGACCCCTTGTCGAACACCCCCGTCCCCTTCTGCAGCCGCTCGGTGGAGACGGCGGACGGGTTCAGCGACAGGACGGTGACGTTCTTCCCCGCGAGGGCCCACGCGAGATAGTCGCCCAGGGCCAGCTTCGCGGACTGCGCGGATGTATAGGGGAGACGGCCGGGGTAGGCGTGCAGGACGTGCCGGTGGATGCTCTCGCTGTAGAAGGTGCCCACCATCACGATCGTCCCGCCCCCGGGCTGGGACTCCATGACCCGGGCCGCCTCCAGGGAGGCCATCCAGGAGCCGGTGAGGTGGATGTTGACCGCCTCCCGGTATTCGTCGAAGTGCCCTTCCTCGTACGCCGAGCCGAACATCACCGGGCCGGACACTCCGGCGTTGTTGTACAGGACGTCGATCCGCCCGAACTCCCGCTCGATCTGCTCGAACATCTCCCCCACGTACTTCGGGTCCGACACGTCCCCCTGGACCGCGAGCGTCTGGTTCGTGAGCCCGAGGTGGCGGGTCAGATCGTCCATATCGGCCTTGGTCGAGAGGAGGGGGCCGGGGCGCCTGCCGGTGAGAACCACGTTCCCGCCGCGGCGCGCTGCTTCGAGGGCGAGGGACCGGCCCATCCCGGTGCCTCCCCCCGTGATGACGACCACTTTCCCAGCGAGGGAGGTGTCGGGATACTGGACGTGCCGGAAGGAGTGGGTCCGCGCTGTGACGCTGCGGATCAGGTGGCTCGCCCGCGCCGGGTTCCCTTCCTTCTCGAGGGATGCGAAGAGTTGGAAGAGGTGGTCGGCGGGCGGGTAACGGTCGTAGAATGCCGCCATGTCCCGGCGGGTGTCCGGCGGAAGGCCCTGGTAGAACCGGTACCCCTCGAGGGTCCCCTTGACCGCGGCGGTGTACTGGCGCTCGATGGAGAGCTTTTCGTCGGGGAATGCGGCGTCGCGCAGGAACCGGCAGGCGAGCAGGGCGGCGACCGTTTCCGCGGTCGTGCCGGACGAAACCCCTTCCAGGAACCGTTCGACGAAAGCCCTCTCGAACACCCAGTGGGTCCCGTCGTTCCCGTCGATGAATTTCCCGGAGGGGCGTTCCAGCTCGCGCACCACGTGCACCATCCGGGGAGCGGGGCCGCCGGCAACGGTGTCGCCCGCACCCGCGCCGGCGGCATGCCGCAGCGCAACGGACAGGGACAGGGAAAGCAGCCCCCCGAGTTCCTTCGCCTTCGGGCCCGCCCAGGACTCCGTGATTACTTCCCCGTTTGCGACGGAGAGCCCCTCGAAGTCGGGGTCGGCGCCGAGGGCGTACGACCGGATCGCGACGGCCAGAAGGTCCGACGCTTCCCCGCGGTACGGCGCCGGGGTCTCCGGCGAGGACACGAGTTGCCGGAGCAGCTGCAGGGCCCGGTCCGCATCCCCTTCCCCGAGGGCCGCGCGGCCTTTCGTGACCTGTTCCCGGGCGATGTCGCCCCGCGCCGTCTCCCGGGCTTCCGTGACGGCGTCCCGGTAGCGGGCCCCCATTTCCCGGGCGCGGGAAAGGACCGTGTTCACCTTCCCCTCGTGCCCGCCGAAGAAGTTCGCCAGTTCCTCCTTGCGGAAGTCGTCGGGCTCGTAGGCGTCCCCGAGGATCCGGTGGAAGTAGGCGAAGTCGTGGTCGGCCCCCGCGCGTTCCGCGATGTACCGGTTCAGGTCCGAAAGGGCGCCGGCTCCCTCGGCGGGTACGGCGAAGTTGAATGCCGACTCGCTGAGTACCGCGACCATGTGGGGATAGCCGAACACCCATTCGAGGATGGGGTGGACGATCGCCTGGTACGCGACGTGGGGGCGGGACGCGTTCCGCTCCAGGAACGCCTTCGGCAGGAAGATCCGCGGGTGGTCCCCTTTTTCCGGGCGATACCGTTTCTTCCCCTCCCAGAGCACGTCGCCGTCCCTCTCGACCAGCAGCACCTCGCAGGTCGGACGGGCGTTTTCGCGCCGGAACCCCTCGTCGTCCCCCAGGTCCACGACGCGCACCGCGATCTTCCCGCGGGATAGAAGCGATGCGACGGTCCGGTTCACCCCCTCCGCCCGCTTCGGATCGACCTCCCGCAGGATGTCCGGTGCGGGTCGCTCCCCGAGGAGTGCCACGACCTCGTTCAGGATCTTCCTCGGGAGGGGAGTCACTCCCCCGGACCGGATCTTTTCCTTCAACGTCGCCGCGATCGCCCCGATCTCCTGGAAGGAGATGGGGCGGTCCCCCGGAGCCTTTTTCGTGACCGGCTGCTCCTCCGCGTCCGCGGGGGGGAGCAGCGTGAGGAGCGAGGACTGGGCCGGGTCCTTCGAAAGGAAACGGCCGACCCACTCCTGGCCCCCGGGGGACGCGGCGACCGCGCCGAACATCCGGGCGTCGTTTCGCAACCCGTCCGCGAAGCCGCGTTCGTAACCGTGCCGCATCGCGACCAGTGCGTCCCGGGCGGCGGCGAGGCGCGAGGCCCGGAGGTCCCCCGCCTGATCCTTCCCCGGCGTCGGGGCGTCCAGGATGGCCCGGACGTCCGGGCGGCCGAACAGGCGGGCAAGCTCCCCCTTCTGTCCCGCCGCGATGGCGTCCCAGTCCCTCCGCGGCGCGGCCGATCTCCCCGCCGCGAAATCCCGGGCGACCGCGACGGCCCGCGGCAGCGCCGACGCGGACGGGGCGAACTCGTCCGCCAGGCCGATCGCGACGGCGACGTGCGCATCCACGGGCTCCCCGTTGACGCACAGCTCCGCCGCGCGGGCCGGACCGACGAGGCGGGGGAGCCGCTGCATCCCGCCGTACCCCGGGATGATGCCGAGCTTCACCTCCGGCTGTCCGAGGAGGGCGTTCTCGGTGACGATCCGGTAGTGGGCGCTCATGGCGAGCTCGTTTCCGCCGCCGAGGGCGAAGCCGTCCACCAGGGCGACCACGGGGACGGGGAGGTTCTCCAGTTCGGAGAACACGGATATGTTCTTCCAGGCGAGGGCCCCGACCGCATCCGCCGAGCTGCCGTGGAACTCCTTCACGTCCGCTCCCGCGACGAAGGAGCGCCCCGCGCCGGTCAGGACGATCGCCCGGACCTTGCGTCCCTGGATCGCGCCGTCCGAGGAGACCTCACGGACGAGGCCCCCCAGCTGCCCGAGCAACGAGCCGCTCAGGGCGTTCAGCGCCTCGGGCCGCGTCACGGTGACCACCGCCACCTCGGCCACGATGCGCACGTCGAGGTACCTGTGCCCGGCCGGGTCTGCGGCGTGCGCCGCGTCGCCCCGGAAGATCTCCTCGTACTCCGCGATCGTCCGGCCGGGGCGGTCCGCCTGCACCAGCGCAACCCCCTTCGGCTTGCGCATCGTTCCGTCCAGCATCCGCTGCTGGAGGCCGGGGAGGCCGGCGAGGTCGGTGATCTCGAGGTCCTCCTGGTCCATCACGATCCGCCCGCCGGCCAGCAGCCGGACCACCTCGGCCCCCTGCGCGGCGCAGTACATGTGGGACCCGCGGATGGTGAGGTCGCCCTTTCCCCGCACCAGGACCGTCCCGCACGGCAGGACGTCCCGCTCGTCGAAGTCGCGGGCGACGAAGGTGCTGAAGTGCAAGGTGCTCTGGTCGGCGCGGTCCACGACGACGTCGGGGCTCACCCGGGGGCCGAACACCTTCCAGAGCGCCTTCCCCAGGGCCTGTGCGTGCCGCATGAACCCCGAGGCGTACACCGGGTTCATCCCGCCCTCCGGCGTCAGCGGGTCCGGCATGTCCTCCGGGAGCGTCAGGGCGTCGCGGTCGACGACGTGGGTGGGTGGGATTCCCATCCTGCCCAGCGCGGCCAACCCCCGCTTCTCGCGGGACCGGGAGGCGACGACGACCACCTCCGCCGAGCGGGCGAGCGCGGCGCGGACGAACTCCCGCGCGGAACGGTCCGCGCCCCACACCAGGACGCGGCGCCCCGGGGGCAGGCCGATCTCGTCGAACATCTCCGCGGGCCGGTCGGAGCGGAAAAGGACCTGTTTCTGCCGCATCCACACCCACCGCGCGTCCATCACGAACCGGCGTCCGCCGTGGAAGAAGGTCTCCTTGTACTCCCCCTTGAGACCGCGCCCCGTGGCGCCGAAGAACGCGAGGGAGCCGCCGGGCGACAGGACCGACACCAGCAGCGGGAAATTCTCCCCCCCGGTGTGTTCGAACACGGCGTCCACGGGGTTGCCGCCGTTGGCGGCGAGCACTGCCTGCCGGAACGGTTCGGTGCGCCGCTCCCACGATTCCTGCGTCTCTTCCGGGGAGAGGACGCCGAAGACCGCCGCCGGGAGCGCCCTGCGGTCGACGAAGGCGTCCGCCATCCCGCGGACGATCAACCCCTGCGCGAGGGCCGGGTTCGAGCCGACTAGCACGACCCTGGCGCCGAGGGCCTTCGCGATCTGCGCGCCGGCGAAACTCGTCCCTTTCCCGCCGCCGAGGACGAGCACCGAATCCCCGGGCCTGACGGCGAGACGCTCCACCACGGCGCGGTACGCGGTGCCGTAGGCGAGGAGCATCGCCGCCAGCCGCTCCGGGGTGTGCTCCCGCAGCGCCCCCGTCACGGGGATCGCCCGTTCCTCGTCCACCACCGCGAACTGGGCATTGAACCCGTCGTGGGTCTCGTACCCCCGGATGTTGCGTCCGGTCCAGGAGTCGAGGATGACGGCCTGCCCGACCTTCAACGCCGACACGGCGGGCCCCGCGTCCACGACGATCCCGAGGGCGTCGCTCCCCGGGATGTGCACCGTCTCCGGGTCGCCTTTCCCGAACACCGGCACGGGGAGGCCGAGGGCGGCGAAGTTGGTGTTGAAGTTGGGCCCGGTGGCGAGCAGGGACACGAGGACGCGCTTCGCGTCGGTGGGTCGCAGGCGGGGCGTTGGAACGAGCTCGCACCGGACGGAGAGGGACGGGGGCCCGTACCGGTTCCGGCGGATCGTGAGCGCACGCATCCGCGGGGGCAGGGGGACGCCCAGGGTCGGCGGAATCCCCAGGGGCCAGGATTCTCCGGTCGGTGCGGTCGACTCGCTCATCTGGTGCTCCTTGAGGTAGGTGCGGCCGCGGAACGGCCGGGGCATCCGGTCGACGAGACGGAACACTGGTTGGATGCGCGATACCGCCCCCCGTTGCAGAACCCCGTCGCGGATCCCCGTATTGACCCGGCGGTCCGTTTCCCTATAGGATGAGACCGGACCGACGGATTGCGCCGCGGCGGACCCCGCCATCGAGCCTGACGTCATTCCGCAGATGATCCGGTTCCCGGCACGGAGGGAGCGCCGCCCCGCGGCGGTTCCGCCGCGCAGCGGGCCATGCCCGGCGGGCCGGACGTACGGGGGCGGCGAATCGCCCGGACCCAACAGACCGCGGCCTTACGGGCCGGCGAAGGAGCGCTTCGGATGGCGACTGGCACGGTGAAGTGGTTCAACGACGCGAAGGGATTCGGCTTCATCACGGAGGAGGGCGGGGAAGACATCTTCGTCCATTTCAGCGAGATCAAGGGCGACGGGTTCCGCACACTCGCCGAGGGACAGCGGGTCGAGTTCGAGGTGACTTCCGGCCCGAAGGGGAAGAAGGCGGCGAACGTCCGCAAGGTCTGACCGTTTGAAACGCCCGGCCCTCGCGGGCCGGGCGCGCAAATAACTCGCGGGGTCGTAACGGGGTGGCTTCGTTGCGCATCGGGGTCCCGCGTGAAATCAAGGCCGGCGAGAACCGGGTGGCCCTGACACCTTCGGCGGCGAAAGCCCTGAAGGCGACGGGGGTGGACCTCGTCGTGGAAACGGGCGCGGGGACCGGCAGCGGGTTCTCCGACGGGGAGTACCTGGCGGCCGGCGCGCGCGTCATCCCGGACGCGGCGGACGCCTGGTCCGCCGACCTGGTCGCGAAAGTCAAGGAACCGGTCCCGCGGGAGTTCCGTCACCTCTCCGCGTCCTCCGCGCTGTTCACCTTCCTGCACCTGGCCGCGTTTCCCGACCTCACCAAGGAACTTCTTGCGCGCCGCGTCACCGCGATCGCCTACGAGACGGTGACCGCGGCAGGGGCCCTCCCCATCCTGCGCCCGATGAGCGAGGTAGCGGGGATCCTGTCCATTCAGATCGGCGCACGCGGGCTCGAAAAGGCGTGCGGGGGACGCGGCGTATTGTTGTCCGGCGCCGGTGATGCCCCGCCGGGGGACGTTTGCATCCTCGGCGCGGGAGTGGCGGGGCGCTCCGCCGCCCGCATCGCCGTCGGGGTCGGCGCGCGCGTCACGGCGCTCGACGTGGACCGGGGGAAGCTTCTGCTTGCGGAGCGGGAGTGCGCGGGCCGCATCCGCACCCTCCATTCCGTGCCGGAAACGGTCGCCGCGGAGGCGCGGGAGGCGGACCTCCTGGTTTCCACGGTCCTGGTGGCGGGGGAGCGCGCCCCCGTGCTGGTGAGCCGCGAACTGCTCCGGTCGATGCGGCCCGGGGCGGTTGCGGTGGACATAGCCGTGGACCAGGGCGGCTCCCTCGAGACGACGCGGCCCACGACTCACGCGGATCCGTACTATACGGAAGAGGGGATCGTCCACTACTGCGTGACCAACATGCCCGCCGCCGTCCCCCGCACCTCCACGCAGGCGCTCGCAGCTGCTACGCTGCCGTACCTGGTCTCCTTCGCCCGCAATGGGGTGGAAGGCGCCCTGCGCGCCGACCCGGGACTCCTCGCGGGGCTCAACACCTTCCGGGGAATGGTCACCTGCGGGGGAGTCGCGAAGGCGTTCGGGCTGCCCTGGGTGTCCCCATCCGGCGCAATCGGCTAAGCCAGGAGCAATCGGGCAAGGAGGAGGACCTGACGGCGCGTCGAA
>JAGGAJ010000041.1 GCA_017889845.1 Deltaproteobacteria bacterium | reverse complement strand
CCTGCATCCGCGTGATCTCCGGGTAGTAGATCCCGAGGCGGCAGCCCCGCAGGCCCAGCATCGGGTTGAACTCGTGGAGCTCCTCGACCCGGTCCAGCAACCGCTTCTTCTCCTCCACGATGGTGCGGTCCGCGTGGATCAGCTCGAGCTTGGTCACCTCCACCATCAGCTCCTCCCGTCTCGGGAGGAACTCGTGCAGGGGCGGGTCCAGGAGCCGGATCGTGACCGGGTACCCTTTCATCTCGCGGTACAGGCCCTTGAAGTCCTCCCGCTGCATCGGAAGCAGCTTCGCAAGCGCCGCTTCGCGGTCCCCCTTCGTCCGCGCCAGGATCATCTCCTGCATGATGGGGATCCGGTCCTCCGCGAAGAACATGTGCTCGGTCCGGCACAGCCCGATCCCCTCGGCGCCGAAGTCGCGGGCGACCTTCGCGTCCCGCGGCGTGTCCGCGTTCGCCCGGACCTTGAGCCGCCGCACGGCGTCCGCCCAGGACATGAAGACGCCGAAGGAACCGGTCATCTTCGGGGCGATGAGGGGCACCTTCCCGAGGATCACCTCGCCGGTGCTGCCGTTCAGGGAGATGAAATCCCCCTCCCGGATCACCCGGCCGCCCACCATGAACCGGTTCGTCGCCTCGTCCACGTCGATCGCCTCGCACCCCGCGACGCACACCTTCCCCATCTGCCGCGCGACCACCGCTGCATGGGAGGTCATCCCGCCCTTCGCCGTGAGGATCCCGCGGGCCACGTCCATCCCGTGGATGTCGTCGGGGCTGGTCTCCTTCCGGACGAGGATCACGTCCTTCCCCTCGGTGGCCCACTCCACGGCCTTGTCGGCGTGGAACACCGCGGCCCCGGAGGCCGCCCCGGGGGACGCGGGGAGCCCCTTCGCAATGACGTCGACCCGCGCCTTGGGGTCGATGACGGGGTGCAGGAGCTGGTCGATCTGCTGCGGCTCGAGGCGCAGAAGCGCCTCCTCTTTCGTGATGAGCTTCTCCTTCACCATGTCCACGGCGATCTTGACGGCCGCCGCCGCGGTGCGCTTCCCGCTTCGGGTCTGGAGCATGTAGAGCCGGTTCCCCTCCACCGTGAACTCGAAGTCCTGCACATCCTTGTAGTGCTTCTCGAGCTTCGCGGTGATGCGCATCAGCTGGTCGAAGACCTTCGGGAGCTCCTTCTTCATGTCGCGGATGTGCTGCGGCGTGCGGATGCCGGCCACCACGTCCTCGCCCTGGGCGTTGATCAGGTACTCCCCGTAGAACTCATTCGCGCCGGTGGCGGGGTTCCGCGTGAAGCCGACGCCGGTGGCGCAGTCGTCCCCCATGTTCCCGAAGACCATCGCCTGGACGTTCACCGCCGTCCCGATGTCGTCCGGGATCCCGTGGGCCTTCCGGTAATACTTGGCCCGCTCGTTGTTCCAGGACTGGAAGACGGCGTCGCGCGCCAGTTCCAGCTGGACCAGCGGGTCCTGCGGGAACTCCCTCTTCAGCCGCTCCTTCACCAGCGCCTTGTACTTCCCGCACAGGTCCTTCAAATCCTCTGCGGTCAGTTCGACGTCGAACGCCACGCCACGCTCGCGCTTCTTCGCGTCGAAGATGCGCTCGAAGTTCTCCTTGGAGAGGTCGAGGACCACGTCGGAGAACATCATGAGGAACCGGCGGTAGGAGTCGTATGCGAACCGGGGGTTCTTCGAGCGATGGGCGAGCCCCTCCACCGTCCTGTCGTTCAGCCCCAGGTTCAGGATGGTGTCCATCATCCCGGGCATGGAGAACTTGGCCCCGGAGCGCACGGATACCAGCAGCGGGTTCTTCGGGTCGCCCAGTTTCTTGCCGATGGCCCGCTCGAGCCTCGCGAGGTTGCCCGCGACCTCCCGCTTCACGTCGGAAGGCAGCTTCCCTCGGTTCTTGTAGTAGAGGTTGCACACCTCGGTGCCGATCGTGAAACCGGGCGGAACGGGCACCCCGAGGTTCGTCATCTCGGCGAGCCCCGCCCCTTTCCCGCCGAGGATGTCCTTCATCGCGCCGTGACCCTCGGCCTTGCCCCCGCCGAAGAAATAAACCCTTTTCGAGGCCATCCGCTGTCCCTCCTGCTTAGTGATTCAGTTCATAAATACGGTTACGCACCGAGAGCGTCGATGCGCCGCTTCCGGCAAGGCGCGCGACTGAGGCGTACTTGGCGAGTACGGCGCAAGGAGCGCAACGCAGCCGGAGCGGATGTAGCGGCGCTCGAATGCAACCGTATTTGTGAATTGAATCACTCAAGCTGGTTTCGGCTGGCCGGCGGACCCGATCTTGGAGAAGTCCGCCACCGCGGAGAATGCCGCGGACAGCCCTTTCAGGAGCGCCAGCCGGTTGTTTCGCACCGTCTCGTCCTTCGCCATCACCAGAACCTTTTCAAAGAACGCGGAAACCAGCGGCTGCAGGGCGGCCATCTCCCGGAACGCCTCGGGATACCGCCCGTCTTTCGCCGCCGCGGCCACCCTCCCCGCCACTCCGGAGGCCGCCTTGTGCAGCGCCCGCTCCTCGTCGTGCTCGAAGAGCATCGGAGAAACGGCGAGGGGCCCATCGTACGCTTTTGTGATGTTGATCGCCCTCTTGAAGACCTCCGCGAGGGGCTCGAAGGCCGCGTCGGAGCGGAAGGAGACCAGCGCGTCGAGCTTCGCCCGGAGATCCACGACGTCCGTCAGGCCGGCGGCGAGGACGGCCTCGACCAGGTCCGCGGGTACGCCCTGGGAGACACGGAGGTTCAGGTAGCGGGCGGCGATGAATTCCATCACCTTCCGCCGTACCTCCTCCGCCGGGTGCTTCAGCTTGGCGGCGAGGACGGCGAGGGACAGGTCCACCAGCCCCTCGAGGGGGATGCGAAGCTTCCGCGCCTCGAGGATCGAGAGGATCCCGAGGGTGTGCCGCCGGAGGCCGTACGGGTCCGCGGTCCCCGTGGGTATGAGCCCGACGCCGAAGCAGCCGCACACCATGTCGATCTTGTCGGCCACGGAAACGGCCACGCCGACGTCGGTCGCCGGGAGGTCGTCGGACTGCCCCTTCGGGAGGTAGTGCTCGTATACCGACTGCGCGACCTCCGCCGTCTCCCCCGTTTTCTCAGCGTAGTGACGTCCCATCACCCCCTGGAGCTCGGGGAACTCCTTGATGACCCCGGTCGTCAGGTCGGACTTGCTCAGGAACGCCGCCCGGTGGCAATCCTTCGCCTTGGCGGGGAACCCGAAGGAGGCGACGTACGAGGCGATGTCCGCCATCCGCTCCACCTTCTCCCAGTACGTCCCCATGTCCGCCTGGAAGAGGACCTTCTTGAGCGCCTCGGTGCGGTCGAAGAGGGGCTTCTTCAGGTCGTCCCAGTAGTAGAACTCCGCGTCGGACAGGCGGGCCCTAAGGACCCGCTCGTTCCCCGCGACCACCACCCCGTAGTCCGGGACCACCATGTTCGAGACGAAGGCGAAGCCGGGGAAGAGTCCGCCCATCTCGTCCTCGAGGACGAAGTATTTCTGGTTGTTCCGCATCGAGGTGACGAGAACCTCGCGGGGCAGGGAGAGGTACTTCTCCTCGAACCGCCCCATCAGCACGACGGGGAACTCCACGAGGTTCGCCACCGTCTCCACCAGCGGCTCGTCCTCGACCCACTTCATCCCGGTGCGCTTCTCCACCTCCCGAATCCCGGCGCGGATCTTCTCCTTCCGGACCTCGAGGTCGACGAAGACCTTCGCCTCCGCGAGCCGGTCGAAATAAACGTCCGTCGAGGGGAGCGGGATCGCCGCAGGGGCGAGGAACCGGTGCCCGAAGGTCGTCCGGCCCGCCTCGACGTTGCCGAAACGGAACGGCAGGACCTCCGTCCCGTAGAGGGAAACGATCCAGTGCACCGGCCGGGCGAACCGCACGTCGAGATCGGCCCACCGCATGGACTTCTTGAACGGGATGGCGGGGAGGAAGTCGGCGGCGATCTTCGGAAGGATCTCTCCAACGGGACGGGCGGCTTCCTCCCGGACGAATCCCAGGTACTCGCCCCGGTCGGTCGGGAACACGGCGAGTGCAGAGACGCCGACCCCCTGGGATTTCGCGAATCCCAACGCCGCCTTCGTGGGCTTGCCGGAGGCGTCGAATCCCACGCTTCTCGGGGGCCCGAGCACCGTCTCACGGGACGCCTCCTGGAGCTCCGCGAGCCCCCGGATGATGTAGGTCAGGCGTCTCGGGGTTCCGTAGATGTCGACTTTCCGGAAGGAGAGGCGGTTCTTCCGCAGCGTCTCCTCGAACTGCTGCCCGCCGAACCAGAGCGCGGGGCCGACGAACCCCGCGGGGATTTCCTCGCAGCCGATCTCGAGCAGGTAGTCGCGTTCCATCTTTGACCCTCTTGGCAGGTATTCTTCAGCGGCCGGACTTCGCGAGGAGCGGGAACCCCATCTCCTCGCGGGACCGGAGGTACCCCTCCGCGCACTGGCGCGCCAGGTTGCGCACGCGGCCGATATAGGAGGTGCGCTCCGTCACGGAGATGGCCCCGCGGGCGTCGAGCATGTTGAAGGCGTGCGAGCATTTGAGGCAGTAGTCGTAGGCGGGGAGGACGAGCTTCCGGCCGATGAGCCGGAGGCACTCCTTCTCGTACATCGTGAACAGGGAGAAGAGCATCGGGATGTCGGCCTCCTCGAAGTTGTACTTCGACCACTCGACCTCGCCGCGGTGGTGGACGTCCCCGTAGGTGACGTTGCCGACCCACGCCAGATCGAAGACGTTGTTCACGTCCTGGAGGTACATGGCGATCCGCTCGATGCCGTACGTGATCTCCCCCGGGACCGGCTTCAGGTCGATCCCGCCGCACTGCTGGAAGTAGGTGAACTGGGTGATCTCCATCCCGTCGAGCCAGACCTCCCACCCGAGGCCCCATGCCCCGAGAGTGGGCGATTCCCAGTCGTCCTCGACGAACCGGATGTCGTGCTTCAGCGGGTCGATCCCGACGGCGCGGAGGGAGTCCAGGTACATCTCCACGTAGTCGTACGGACATGGCTTCATGATCACCTGGAACTGGTAGTAGTGCTGGAGGCGGTTGGGGTTCTCCCCGTACCGGCCGTCCGTCGGGCGCCGGGAAGGCTCCACGTAGGCGGTGTTCCACGGCTCCGGGCCGAGGGCGCGGAGGAACGTCGCGGGGTTGAACGTGCCGGCACCCACCTCGATGTCGTACGGCTGATGGATCACGCACCCCTTCTCTGCCCAGAAGCGTTGAAGGGACAGGACCAGATCTTGGAAGAGCACCGTGGCCTCCCGGCGGAAGTGATAGGCAGCATAGTTACCATTCCGGTTCGTGGATTGTCAAGATAAATCATTAGAAAAATGAGGGTTTTTACCTTGGACCGCTATGAACTCCCACCGAGGCTCCTCACTGGCTTGCCAATGCAATACTCGACATATCCCGACATAATGCCCCGTAACTCTTCGACTATCCTGCAGGGAATGCGAAGGCGCCCCGTCGCACACCCCTTCCCTGTCTGTAAAACCCGCCACGTCTTGACGGCCCCCAGCGAGATGGGTGTTCCACCCCCCGGCGGACACGCCTCGCACAGGATTCCCCCTTCCGACGGGAGGAACCGGTACCGACCCATCTCCGCCCGCCCGCACCTGCGGCACCCGGTCAGGTGGGGCCCCCACCCGCCAAGCGCCAGGAATGCCCCTTCCACCCTCCGGGCCGTCTCGGCCGGAGGCTCGCCCGTTGCGATGGATCGGATTCCTTTCAGGAGGATCTCGAAAGCCCTGGGTTTCGGGCCCGCCTGCGGGAACAGCTCCACGGCCATCTCGAGAAGGTAGTCGGCGTGGCGGACGCGTTCCCACTCCTCGACCACGGGCCAGAACGATTCGGACAGGGCGGCGGAAGACAGCACGGACATCCGCCCGGGGCTCTCGGACCAGGAGATGTCGAGCAGGACGTACCGCTGGAGCGTGCCCCCGAACCGCTTCCGGCTGCGCCAGGCGGATTTTCCCACGGTGACCACGACGCCGGCCTCGCGCGTGAAGAACGTGACCCTGCGGTCGGCCTCCCCCATGTCGATGGCGCGGACGAGGAGAGCCGGGGAGGAATGGAGGGAGCGCGCCCCGGCGGCGGTCACGGCGGCCCCGCTACCTTCCGTCGGGGGGCGCCTCCACGGGGACGTCGCGCACCCGGTCCCGCAGACGGAGGCACGCCCGGATGAGGCCCGCCACCACGGAGATGTAGCTCAGCTCCGCGGGAGTGAAGCTTCGCGCCCGGACGGTCTGGACGTTTACCACGCCGACCACCCTCCCCCCCTCCCCGAGGATCGGGTGGGAGAGCATGGCCTTGTACCGCTCCTCCCGGGCGACGGCGAAGTGGCGGTACCGGGAGTCGGCGGCCGCGTCGGGTACCGCGATGGGCTTTCCGGTCTTGGCTGCCGCCCCGGTGATTCCCTCCCCGATAGCCAGCCGGACCTTCCCCACCGCCTCCCTGGCCAGACCGTGGGTGGCGGAGAGGACGAGCTGCCCCCCGCGGTTGAGGTAGATGGAGCAGACCTCCACGCGCATCCGGGATGCGATCTTCCCGGCGATCTCGTCGAGCGCGTTCGCCAGCGGGATTTCCTCGCTCACGAGGCGGGTGATCTCATCCAGGGAAATGAGCTCGAACCGCTCGTCGTTGTTGCGCGCGACCTCGAGCATGACGTCCCCGCCCGCGCGGAAACGGATCTGCGCGAACACGTCCCCCTTCTGATAGGGATTGCCGCCCGACGACACCCGGGTCAGGGGGGTGCGTTCCCGGGAACCGCATGTGCAGACCCAGTGGACGTTGTCGACCCCGGTGCGTTCCCGCTTCATCGACTGGCCGCACTTCCGGCAGTGGATCACCGTCCGGTTCACACGCTCCCTCCCGCCGCCGTACTCCTCACTGGCCGAACGACACCTTCCGGACCTGCCCGCGCTCCCCGAACGGCGGGAGACGACGGCCGTTCAGGGTCCCCGCCACGCCGCCGGCGTTCCCCAGCTTCAGCCCGATCCGCCGCTGCGCCTGGATGCTGATCTTGTCCCCGGGGTACAGCGTGACGTCGATCGGGTCCCCGTCGTCGAAGCTGTACATCAGCCACGTCTGTTCACTCGCCTCCAGGAACAGCTGGAACGGCCCCGCGAGGGGCCCGCTCCCGCCGACCGACGCCACCGTGGGCGCCGGGGCCTGCACGGGAGAGGGGGTGGCCGGGACCGTCGGACCCGCCGCCGGGACGGCGTTGTCGGGAGCCGAGGCGACTGCCGCGGCGTTGTCCCCCGTCGCCGCGGCGTTGTCCCCCGTCGGCGCCGCAGCCGGCGCCGAGGCGACGACGGGAGCGGGCGGAGGCGGGCGACTCGTGCTCTGGAGGGAGACCCACGACAGGACGAGGCCGACGAGGAGCACCACGCCGGCGGCGACGGTGTAGGCGGTCCTGCGGGATCCGCGCTGCCTTTCCCGCTCCAGCCACTCGGGGCGAAACGTGTCCGCGGCCTCGCCCTCCTCCCGCCCATCCACCGTCCGCTCGTACTCCGTCAGGACAGGGCCCGGATCCTCGGACAGGTATTTGGCGTAGGCGCGGATGAAGCCCGACGAGAAGACGCGCTCTGGCCAGCCGCGGAAGTTGCTCTCCTCGATCCCCGCGAGGTAGCGGCGGCTGACCCGGAGCTCGGCAGCCACCTGCTCCAGGGTCTTCCCCATGGCCTCGCGCCGCGCCTTCCACGTCGCCCCCGCGCTTCCCGCCGTCACCGCTTCTCCCCCCGTAGGATGGCAAGATATCCCGCGGCCTGCTTCCGTAGTTCCGGGTCGGACGAGACGGCGAGCACCTTGTTGAAGTCGTTCTCCGCCTCCGCGGGGCGTTTCAGGCGGACATGGATTCGCCCGAGCTCCATCCAGCCCGGGGCGAATTCGGGGAGCAGCTGCACGCACCGGGCGAGGACGGCCGCCGCCTCGTCCCATTTCCCCTTCTCGCCGAGGAGGGAGGCCAGGCCGATGTAGGAGGGGGCATACCGTTCGTTGGCCCTCAGGGACCGCCGGTATGCTTCCTCCGCCCTCGCGGGCTCCTTCCGCATCCGCTCGACCTCCCCGAGGTTGTAGTACGCCCACTCCGGGGTCGTGTAGAGGACGTTCCCCGCCGCCGCCTCGAATTCCCGCGCGGCCTCGTCCAGCCGCTTCTGCTTTGCGAGGATGATGCCGAGGTTGTTGTGCGCGTCGCCGTAATCCGGTTTCCGGTCGAGGGCTCTCCGGAGGTATTCCTCCGCCTTCGCCAGGTCGCCGCGGGCCTGGTAGGTCAGCCCCAGCATCATCTCGACCTCCGGGTTCCCCGGGTCGAGCTCGTCCGCCCGCGTCAGCTCCCGCATCGCCATGGGGAGGTTCCGCTGCTCGAGGTAGGTGACCCCCATCTGCACCCGGGCCTCCGCCTCCTTCTTCCGGTTGACGGAAGAGCCGGCGCACGCGGAAACCGACGAGGCCAGCAGGCAGGCGAGCAGGATCCGGGAGACGGCCCGCCGCCCTGTCACAGGTACTTCCCGATCAGCAGGGAGAGGCGTTTCCGCGTCGCGGCGGGGATCCTCTTCCGGTCGGTGATGAGGGCATGCCGCAGCGCCTCCCGGCAGTGGCACCCGTCGGGGGACGGCAGGCGGCGGGCCACCTCCCTGACGATCGTCTTCGAATTCTCCACGTTCGTTTTGAGGATCGCGAGGATCGACCCGACCGTTACGTCCTCCTCGGTCTCGTGCCAGCAGTCGTAATCCGTGGCGAGGGCCAGCGTGGCATAGCACAGCTCCGCCTCCCGCGCGAGCTTCGCCTCCGGCATGTTCGTCATCCCGATGACGTCCACCCCCCACTTCCGGTAGATGGTGGACTCGGCGCGCGTCGAGAAGGCGGGGCCCTCCATGCAGAGGTATGTACCGCCGCGGTGCACGCGCCTCACCGCCCTCCTCGACGCATCGTACACCACCCCCGCGAGGGCCGGGCAGACCGGGTCCGCGAAGGCGATGTGTCCGGCGATCCCGCCCTCGAAGAACGTGTTCGGGCGGATCCTCGTGTGGTCGTAGAACTGGTCGACCACCACGATGTCCCCGGGGCGGATCCGTTCCTTCATGCTCCCTACGGCGGAGATCGACAGGATTGCGTCGGCTCCGATCTTCTTCATGGCGTACACGTTGGCGCGGTAATTGATCTGCGACGGGGAGAGGCGGTGGCCGCGTCCATGGCGCGGGAGGAACGCGAGGGTTCTCCCCTGGAGTTCCCCCACCGTGAGGGCGTCAGACGGTTCGCCGAACGGTGTCCGCACGGTCACCCTCCGCACGTTGCGCAACCCCTCCATTTCGTAGAGGCCGGAGCCGCCGATGATCCCGAGGATGTCGGACATGGTACCTTCCTTATCGGGTGGATATCCTTACAACTATAGGCAGAACGCGAACGCCCCTCAACCCCTATTTCCCCCGGACGCCGCGCGAAGCTGGCCGCAGGCGGCGCGGATGTCAGCCCCCTTCCGCTCGCGGGTGATCGCCTGGATTCCGGCGCCGAGCAGGATCTCCCGGAACCGGTCCACCGCCTCCGGAGGGGGAGCGCGGTACGGGGCCTCCTCGAGCGGGTTGTAGGGGATCAGGTTCACCTTGATCCTGCCGCCGCGGAAGAGACGTGCCAGTTCCCGCGCGTCTTCCGGGGAATCGTTCACTCCCTCCAGGAGGACGTACTCGGCCGTCACTTTCCGGCCGCTCTGCAGAGGGATCCGCTTCATCGCGGCGACGAGCTCCCTCAGCGGGTACCTCCTGTTGACCGGCATTAGGAGGGACCGCTGCTCGTCCCGGGACGCGTTGACGGAGACGGCGATGCTCAACGGAACCTTCTCCGCCATCGCCAGCATCTCCGGAATGATCCCGGCCGTGGAGACGGTGACCCGCTTGCCGGAAAGTCCTAAGCCGTGCTGGGAGAGCAGGATGCCGATCGCCCGCGACACCTCCGTCACGTTCCGCAATGGCTCTCCCATCCCCATGAAGACGACGTTCGTCAACCGCTCGCCCCGGCCGGAAAGGCGCCTCGCCGCGTAGCAGACCTGGTGGACGATTTCCGCGGAGGTCATGTCGCGGCGGAGCCCCATCGCGCCCGTGGCGCAGAAGGAGCAGGCGAGCGCGCACCCGACCTGCGAGGAGACGCACAGGGTGCGGCGGTCGCCATCCGGGATCAGGACGCTCTCCACCGCCTCCCCGTCCTCGAGGCGGAAGAGGTACTTCTCCGTCCCGTCGGCGGAGGTCTCGATGCACTCGGCGGGTGGCGCCGAGACCCGGCAGGAATCCGACAGCAGCGCGCGGAACTCCTTCGAGAGGTCCGACATCGCGGCGAAGTCGTCGACGTATCTCCGGTAGATCCACCGGAATACCTGGCGGGCGCGGTACTGCTCCTTCCCCCAGGCGGCGAAAAACGCCTCCATCTCGGGGAGCGTCATCCCCTTCAGGTCGGTCCGTTCCGGTCGTCCGATCGTCATCCAATTACCTTACCACGCCCCCCGCCGTTCTTTCGGCGCGCCGGAGCCGCGAGGGGCCCGGCCCTTCCGGAAAGAAGTCCGTTCCGCCCCGCGTCCCCGGCCGAAGGATGCATGTCCATCGAAAGAAATGAATATTCCTTGACATCGGCAGACACGAATGAATATTGTTCAGGAAGGTGAGTCACTGAACGGATCGGCCCGTTTCCCCGGCACGACCGCGCAGCAACGGGAGGACGGTATGAGACGTGCTGCTTCCCCCGTCCGATCCAACGGAAACAGCGGAATGCATCCCTCGAAACAGTTCCGGGGGGAGCGCGCGGCGGGCATTTCCGGGATCGTCGCCGCCCTGGCCCTTGCCTCTTTCCTGGCATGCTCCCCGTCACCGGCGCCGCACGTGGGGGAATGGAGCGGCCAAATGTATTACAAAGATTTCACCAATCCGCTGGAAGCCCAATTTCTGTTTCACCACGATGGCCGGGTGGAGTACCGCCTGAGTTCCCCCCGCGGGGCCACCGAAAACCGTGAGGGGATTTGCCGTATCGAGTACAACAAATTCCCTCCCCGCCTGTACCTCGAATTCAGCGACGGGACCTCTTTGATCGGCCTCGTCACCTTTTTTGGACGGGATAAAACCATCATGCACTTCGGGATTGTTACGGATGGGCCGCCCAACCAATATTCCGAAACGAAACGTTACTTCTTTCTTACGAAAATTGAAAGGAAAGTGCGCGCCGCCCCGGAATGAAAACGCCCCGGGTGGAAAAGCTCCCGGGGCGGGAAACGTACATGATGCGATGCCTCAGCTTACGATTTCCAGTTCACTGAAAAAGTAGCGGATTTCCGTTGCCGCCGTCTCCGGTGCGTCCGAGCCGTGGACGATGTTCTGCTCGATGCTCCCGGCAAAGTCCGCGCGGATGGTCCCTTTGTCGGCTTTCGCCGGGTCGGTAGCCCCCATGATCTTCCGGTTCCGCGCGATCACGTCGTCGCCTTCGAGCACCATCACCACGATGGGGCCGGAGGACATGAAGTCGGTGAGGGAGGCGAAGAACGGACGTCCCCGGTGGACCGCGTAGAACCCTTCCGCCTCTTTCTTCGCGAGGTGGATCATCCGAATCGCCGCGATGGAGATGCCGGCGCCTTCGAACCGGCGTATAACCTCCCCGACGACCCCATTCCGGACGCCGTCGGGCTTGACGATCGAGAGGGTGCGCTCCGTTCCCATGCGTCGTCTCAGGCGGTCTTCGCCTTGGCGAGGTCGTACCCCGCCATCAGCGCCTTCCTGTTGAGATCCTCCGTCCCCTTGGGGACGCGGGAGAGGACCGCCTTCTGCACCGCCTCGAGGCT
>JAGGAJ010000040.1 GCA_017889845.1 Deltaproteobacteria bacterium | reverse complement strand
GGAGAATGGGGCGGTGCAGGGGATCTACGTGCACATACCGTTCTGCGCCCGCAAGTGCGGGTATTGCGACTTCTACTCCGTCGTCGGCGGGGAGGCGGCGCACGAGGAGTTCCTCGACCTGCTGGCGCGGGAGACGGAGCTGCTCGCCCGGGAATTCCCGGCGGTGGCGGAGACACCCTCCGACACGGTCTACCTGGGCGGCGGCACGCCCACCGTCACCGGCGCGGAGCGGCTCGTCCGGCTTCTCGCCCTCCTGCGCGACCGGTTTCCCCTGGCGGAGGGTGCGGAAATCACCGTGGAGGCGAACCCCGGGACGGTGTCCGCCGGGGGTCTCTCCCGGCTTCGGGAGGGGGGGGTCAACCGGCTCTCCCTCGGCGTCCAGTCGTTCCGGCCGGCGACGCTCTCCGCGCTGGGCCGCAGCCACACGGTCGACGACGTGCGCCAGGCGTACCGGAACGCCCGGAAGGCCCGCTTCGGGTCGGTGGGGATCGACCTGATCTTCGGGAACCCGGGGCAGTCGGCGGGGGATTGGCGGTCGGACCTCGACCGGGCCGTGACGTTCCTCCCGGACCACGTTTCGGCCTACGCCCTCTCGCCGGAACCCGGGACCCCGATCCACGAGGCCATCGGGCGAGGGGAATCGTCGTTGCCGTCCGACGACGACGTCGCCCGGATGTACGGGGCGGCGCGGGAGACCCTCGCGGCCGCCGGGTACCGCCACTACGAGATCTCCAACTTCTCCAGGCCGGGCATGGAGTGCCGGCACAACCTGAAGTACTGGCGGCGGGAGGGGTACCTCGGGCTGGGCCCCTCGGCCCACGGCCTGCTCTTCCCGGGAGAGACCGCGCCGTGCGGGATGCGCACGGCGAATCCGCCGTCCCTTGCGGAATACGCCCGGCGGCTGCGGGAGGGGCGCCTCCCCTGGTCGTACGCCACGGCGTGCGACCGGGAAGATGCGTGGAAGGATCTTCTCGTGTTCGGACTGCGGCTCGCGGAGGGAGTGTCCCTCGCGGAGGGCGAGGGACGGTACGGCCCCCCCCCGGAGGAACTGCGGGAGGCCGTAGCGCGGCTTGTGGATTCCGGATCATTGCTCCGGGAGGGAGAACGGCTCCGGCTCCCGGAGAGATACTGGTTCGTGTCGAACGAGGTGCTGCGCCGGCTCGCCTAGTCCGGTTTTCTCACCCGCCGTGCCCCTTTCCCTGCTTCCCGTCCTTTCCGTGCTTCTGCTGTTGCTTCCACTCTTTCTCGCGCTCCTTCTCCCACTTCTTGTGCGACTTCCGGTTCTCCCGGTCCCATTTGCCGTGCTCCTTCTTCCACTGGCCGTACGGGATCTGCCGTTGCCCCCCGTACACCGACCGGTAGTCCCGGGGGACGTAGATCACCGCCCGGGGGACGCGGTGCGGCTCCATCACGACCCACGGGCCGTTGTACGCGCTCGCCCGGTACCATTGGGGCCCGCGGGGCGACCACCAGTACCCGCCGTAGAAGAAAACATCCACCTGGGGGTCCGGCGCGAAGTACACCCGTGTCTGCGGGATCGCTACCACCACCGGCGGCTCCGCCACCAATATCGGGGGCGGCCCCAGGTTGATGTTGACGCTCACCTCCGCCAGCGCGGGATCCGTGACGGCAACGACCGCCGCGGCCGCGAAGAGGGAACAGACGACCACCCGGATGAAACCCATCGCACACCTCCCGTTACGTAGTCACACGGTTAATACGGCAGACGCGAACCGAATCTTCACCGGAACCGTTTCCACACCGGGTGTCTCTTATAATATAGTCTTGCCATGAGCGGATCGGACACCCCCATGTGGGAAGGGGGGGAGCGGAGAAGGTTTTCCCCCGGGATCCGGATGAAACTGTTCGGATTCCTGCTCCCCCTCGTTTTCCTCCTCATCGTGACCGTGGCGTACGCCGTCACGGAGATCACGGAATTCGCCCTGCGCCGCGACCTGCTGCAGCGGGGAGCCGCGATCTCGCGTGTGGTAGCCCTCTCCGCGGGGTACTCCCTCCTGTCCGGGGACCGGCTCGCGCTGGACCGGCTCGCCGCGGAAACCCGGGCGAGCGCCCCGGACATCGTCTTCGTCGCCATCCGAGACGTTTCCGACGTGGTGGTGGCCCACGACCGGATCTCCGAGCACGGTAAGCCTTTTTCGGCTCCCGAGTCCTCAAGCCCGCGGGGAATCTTCGCCGAGACCCGGGCGGACGAGGTGACGAGGGACGGCCGGAACCTCATCGAGTACACGACCCCGATCGCCTTCGCCGGGAAACGCGTGGGCACCGTCGCCCTCGCCCTCTCCACGGAGGGCCTCTCGGTGGCACAGCGTTCCCTCCGGCGCCGGATCGTCGCCACCTCCGCCGTGATCCTCGGGATCGCGTTCTTCGGCACGCTGGTGCTCGCCTCCCTCATCACCACACCCGTGAAACGGCTCCACGAGGCGGTCCTCTCCCTCGGCACCGCCGAGACGTTCCGCCCCATCCCTGTCCGGATATCCGATGAACTGGGCGATCTCACGCGGAACTTCAACCGGATGGCCGAGACGATCCTCTCCCAGAAGGCGGGCCTCCGGGAGCAGGCCCGGCGACTGGAAGAGGCGTACATCAGCATGGTCCGCGTGATCGCCGCGTCGCTGGACGCCCGCGACCCGTACACGCTGGGGCACTCCACCCGCGTTGCGAAGCTCTCCTGCGAGCTGGGGCGGCGGCTCGGGATGGATGAGGAGGAGCTCATGCACCTCGAGCGGGCGGCGATCTTCCACGACCTCGGGAAGATCCAGACACCGGACGACGTGCTCCTCAAGGAGGATCGCCTCACCCGTGCCGAGGTGGAGCAGATGCGGAGCCACCCCGCCGACGGCACGGACATCCTCCGGATGGCCCCGTTCCTCCAGCGCTATATCCCGGTGGTGCGGGCGCACCACGAATGGTACAACGGGGATGGGTACCCGGACGGCACGAAGGGAGCGGAGATCCCCCCGCACGCGCAGATCATCTCCCTGGCGGACGCCTTCGACGCCATGACCACCGACCGGCCTTACCGGGAAGCCCTCTCGACCGAGGAGGCGCTGGAGGAGATCCTGCGCTTCAAGGGAACCCAGTTCTCCCCGGAGCTCGCCGAGGAGTTCGCGAGGATGGTCCGGGAGCTCCCGCCGATGGACGAGGCCACGTTGAAGAGCATGGCCCTTTGAGACGGCGGTTCCTTCCGGTCTTCCTGGTCGCCGCCCTTCTTTCCGGGTGCGCCGCGGCGAAACCGTCACCCCCCGCCGCACCGGAGGCGATTCCGGCGCCTCCCGCGGAGCCGGAGGCGATGCCGGCACCTCCCGCGCCCCCGCCCGAAGCCCCTTCCAGGGAACCATCCGTGGAGCCTCCGAAAGCCCCCGCCGTCTATGGCGCGGACAAGGCGTTTGCCGAAGGGACGGCTGCCCTCCGGGAGGGAGGCCTCGAGCGTGCCCTGGAGCTATTCTTCGTTGCCTGGAAGGAGGAGCCCGGCCATCCCGGGGTCTCCCGGGAGTTCGACGGGGTGGTCCTCGCGCTGAAGAGGAACGGGGACGCGGCGTACGAGCAGGGGAAGCTGGAGGACGCCGGGAAGCGCTGGATGGGCACGCTCCGCTACATGAACCACCCGGCGGCGAAGCCGAAAGAGTACCCCTTCACCCGGGCCGACGTGCAGGGGCAGGTCGACCGGCTCACCGCGTGGCTGATGGAGGAGGGGCTGCTCGAATACCGGAAGGGGAACATCCAGGCGGCCATCGCCAGCTGGAAGACGGTGCTCGCCTACGACCCCGGGAACGTGGAGGCGACAAAGTCCATCCGGACCGCAACGACCCAGCTCGAGAACCTGAAGAAGATCCCCCCCGCCCCGCTGCCGAAATAGGCGACGGCACGGCGCTCCCCCGGCGAGGGGTTACCCCGCCGTCTCAGGGAAGCGCCCTTCGTGCTTCAATTCAAAATTACGGTAGGATTCGAGTGCCGGTGTTTCCGGCTTTCGCTGATGAAGAAGAGGATCGGCACCGTCATCCGCGACAGCAGCAGCGACGCCACCTCCCCCGCCATCAGGGAGATCGCCAGCCCCTGGAAGATGGGGTCGAACAGGATGACCGACGCCCCCACGATCACCGCTGCCGCGGTCAGGAGCATCGGGCGGAACCGCACCGCCCCCGCGTCGATCACGGCCTGGTCGAGCGGCATCCCTTGCGAAAGCCGCAGCTCCGCGAAATCCACGAGGATGATGGAGTTGCGCACCACGATCCCCGCCCCGGCGATGAAGCCGATCATCGAGGTGGCGGTGAAGAAGGCCCCCATGAGCCCGTGGGCCGGAAGGATCCCGACCAGGGAGAACGGGATGACGGCCATGATGGTGATCGGCGTCCGGAAGGACTGGAACCACCCCACCACGAGGATGTAGATCAGCACCATCACGGCGGCGAACGCCAGCCCGAGGTCGCGGAACACCTCGTAGGTGATGTGCCACTCCCCGTCCCACTTCATGGCCACATTCCTGTCCGTTTCGGGCTGGCTGGCCACGTACCGGTCGAGTTTGCCGCCGCCGGGGAGCCGCAGTCTGTCCAGTTCCTTGTTGATCGAGAGAATCGCGTAGACCGGGCTCTCCACCTTCCCCGCCACGTCGCCGGTCACGTACACCACCGGCATCAGGTTCTTGTGGTAGATGCTCTTTTCCGCGGTCTCCTCCCGCACCCGTACGAGTTCCCCGAGGGGGACGAGGTTCCCCTGCCGCCCCGCCACCCGGACCTGTTTCAGGCTCTCGATCCGCGACCGTTCCGTCCTCGGGAGACGCAGGACGATCGGGACGTCCTCCTTCTCCCCCGGCTGGTGGAGCAGCCCGACGTTCACCCCTTCCACCGCAAGGCGCAGGGTGGCCGCGACCTGCTCCGTCGAGACGCCGTTTTGCCCCGCCTTGACCGGGTCGACCTCGAACCGGAAACGCGGCTGGTCGTCCTCCACGTACCAGTCCACGTCCACCACCCCTTCGGACTTTTCGAGGATCTCCCTGACCTTCCGGGCCACCTCGACCTGGCCCTCGTAATCCGGGCCGTACACCTCGGCCACCAGGGTCTGCAGGACCGGAGGCCCGGGGGGGACCTCGGCGACCTTGACCCGGGCGCCGTGCCGGGAGGCCACGGCCTGGATCGCGGGCCGGACGCGCGTCGCGATTTCGTGGCTCTGGGCCTTGCGACTCTCCTTCGGGGCCAGGTTCACCTGGAGGTCCGCGACGTTCGCCCCCCGGCGCAGGAAGTAATGGCGTACCAGCCCGTTGAAGTTGTAGGGGGAGGCGGTGCCCACGTACATCTGGTAGTTCACCACCTCGGGGACCTCGGCCACGACGGCGCCGATCTCCCGGGTGACGGAGGCGGTCTGCTCCAGCGTCGTCCCCTCGGGCATGTCGATCACCACCTGGAACTCGCTCTTGTTGTCGAAGGGAAGCATTTTCACCTTCACCCACCCGAGCGCGACGAGCGAGGCCGACCCCAGCAGCAGCAGGAACACGAGGATCAGGAAGCCGTACCGCCAGGCGGGGCGGTGGAGCAGGCGGTCCATCGCCTCCCGGTAGAGAAGCGTGGCTCTCCCCTCGCGGCCGTGCTCCTCCCCGTGCGCTTCCCCGCCCCCCACCGGCTTCAGGAGGCGCACGCCCGTCCACGGGGTGACGACGAAGGCCACGAGCAGGGAAAAGATCATCGCGGCGGTTGCCCCCACGGGGATGGGACGCATGTACGGGCCCATGAGCCCCCGCACGAAGGCCATCGGGAGGATCGCGGCGATCACCGTGAACGTGGCGAGGATGGTCGGGTTCCCCACCTCGTCCACCGCCCCGATGGCCACCTCCGCCAGCGGTCTCCCGCGGTTTTCCGGGAGGCGGATGTGGCGGACCATGTTTTCCACCACGACGATCGCATCGTCCACGAGGATCCCGATCGAGAAGATGAGGGCGAACAGGGTCACCCGGTTCAGCGTGTACCCGGTGAGGTAGAAGACGGAAAGGGTGAGGGCCAGCGTGACGGGGATGGCGGTGGCCACGATCCCCGCCTCCCGCAACCCCAGGGTCACCCAGATGAGGACCGAAACGGAGACGACGGCGATCAGCATGTGGAGGAGCAGCTCGTTCGACTTGTCCGCCGCCGTCTCGCCGTAATTCCTCGTCACGGTGAGGCGGACGTCCCCCGGGAGAAGGGTCCCCCGGACCCCGTCCACCTTCGCGAGCACCCGGTCCGCCACCGCGATCGCGTTGGTCCCCTTGCGCTTGGCCACCGACAGCGTCACCGCGGGGGACGCGGATAATCCCCTCCCCCCCGAGGCGGGACCGTCCGCGTAGAAAACGTAGTCGGCGGGCTCCTCGGGCCCGTCAACGATCTTCGCCACGTCCCGGAGGTACACGGGGCGTCCGCCGGCGACCCCGGCCACCACGGCGCCCACGTCCTCGGCGGTGCGGAGGAAGCCGCCCGCCTCCACGAGGAACTCCCGGTTCCCCGCGGCGAAATTTCCCGCCTGGAGCTGGCGGTTGGCTGCCCCCAGGGCCGCGACGAGGCCGGACGGCGCGACGCCGCGCGACGCCATCGCCGCCGGGTCGAGGATCACCCGGACCTGCCGGCGCTGGCCGCCGAGGATCCTCACCTCCGAGACGTCCGGGACCGTCTTGATCTGGTCGTGGATCCGGGAGGCGACCTGGCGGAGGGTGAACGGGTCGTACCGGTCCCCGGACAGGGTGAGGGCGAGGATGGGCACGTCGTCGATGGAGCGCGGCTTGACCAGCGGGGGAGTGGCGCCCGGGGGGATGAGATCGAAATTGGCGAACATCTTCTGGTTCAGGCGGACGATGCTCTTCTCCTCGTCCTCGCCAACCCGGAACCGGACGATCGCCATCGACTGCCCCGGCGACGACGTGGAGTAGATGTACTCGACCCCCGGGATCTCCCAGAGCAGCTTCTCCATCGGCCGGGTGACCCGCTCCTCGACCTCCTTCGCCGACGCGCCCGGCATCTGCACGAAGACGTCGATCATCGGGACGACGATCTGCGGCTCCTCCTCCCGGGGAAGCAGCAGCACGGCGCCCACGCCGAGGAGGACGGACGCCAGCACGACGAGCGGCGTCAGGCGGGAGTCGATGAAGGCCGCGGCGATACGGCCCGCGATCCCGCGCCGGGGGGGGGTCCCCGGGATCGTCACTTCCGGATCTCCACCCGGTCGCCGTCGGCGAGCCGGTCCACCGGCGACACGGCCACCCGCGCGCCTGGCGAAAGCCCGGACAGCACCTCCACCCGGTCGCCGTCCGATGCGCCGAGCGTCACCGGGGAGAGGCGCGCCACGTTGTCGCCGGACAGGACGAACACCCCGTCGCCTCCCCCGGCGCGGGTGACCGCGCGCTCCGGCACGGTCAGGGCCGATCCCTCGCCGGCGGCGAACCGGACGCGTCCGGACTGCCCGGTCCGCGCCGTCCCCGGCGGCAGGTCCGCCCTGACCAGGAAGGTCCGGGTGACGGGATCGATCGCCGGGACGACTTCCGTGACGGCCGCGGGGATTTCCCGGCCGTCGCCGGCGTCGAGGAGCACGCGGACCGGGGAGCCGACCTTGAGCCGCGGGAGGTACGCCTCGGAGACGGCTGCCTCGATGCGGCGCCGCCCGGGGTCCTCCAGCAGGAAGAGCGGCACGCCGGGAACCGCCATCGAACCCGTGTCCGCCCTCTTCTCCACCACGACGCCGGAAAACGGCGCCGTCACCCTCGTCCAGCCCAGCGCCGCCCGCGCGGCGTCGGCCTGACCCCTTGCCTGGGCGAGCCGGCCGGCAAGCTGCTCCCCCCTCTTCACCGCCCGCTCGTGCTCCTGCACCGCCACGGTCCTGCGCGTCTCGACCTCGTCGAATTCCTGCGGCGTGACCACCTTCTCCGCGACGAGCTTCCTGTACCGGTCGTACGTCTTCTCCGCGAGGGACCTCCCGGCCTCGGCCTGGGCGACCGCCCGCCCGGCTTCCTCCAGCGCCGACTCCGCTTCCGCAACGCCCCCTTCCGCCGAGGCGAGCTGCGCGCGGACGGACGTGTCGTCGATGGTCGCCAGGAGCGCACCCGCCTCGACCCGCGCGCCCTCCCCGGCGAGGACCGCGGTCAGCCGCCCCATCGTCTGCGGCGCGACCGCGGCGGTCGTCCGGGCCCGGACCGTCCCCACCGCCTCCACGGACGTTTCCCGCGGGACCGGTTGCACCGTTATGATCTCAACCCCCTGCACCACGGGGCGGGGGACCGCTTCCTGCCCGTGCCTCGCCTTCTCCCCGCATGCGGCGAGCAGCAACGCCGCCGAGAAAACCGCCGCCGCGCGCGCACCGTAACCGGCCATCCCCCCAGCCCCCCTCATCGTCCGTTCTCCTTCCCTTCCGGAACCGCCCAGGAAAGCAGCGTCCCCGCGGCGAACATCAGCCGGGCGTGGGACTGGCTCACGTCGTTCTCCGCCCTCACCGCCTCCGCGCGGGCCCGGTCGAGCGCCGTCTGCGCGTCGAGCACGTCGATCAACCGGCCGATCTGGTTCTCGTACCGGTTCCGGATCAGCCGCACCCCCTCCTCCGCAGCCTCCACCGCGGCGCGGGCGATCACCGCCCGGCGCTGCGCCTCCCGGATCCCCAGGTACGCCTGGACCACATGGTACGCCGCCTGGTCCTTCTCCCCCCGGTACTGCTCCTCCGCCCTCCGGCGCTCCGACGCCGCGCGGGACACGCCGGACTCCCGCCGCAGCCCGTCGAACACGTTCCAGGTGAGTCCCACGCCGACTTTCCAGCTTTGGTTGTCGGGATCGAAGGGATTCTTCTCCGCGTCGAGCTGGTACGCCCCGAGAAGGCCCAGACTGGGAAGGTACTCCGACTTCCGGAGATCCTCGCTGTTCCCGGCGTTCGCGACGCGCATCGAGACGGCGCGCAGGTCCGCGCGCTTCGCCACGGAGGCCTGGTGCTCCTCGAGGGATCCCGCATCGGGGAACACGGGGGGCGGTCCCGTGACGTCCACCGGGGTGGCGTTCATCTCCCCCATCGCAAGGGAGAGGCCCCGGCGGGCGAGCTCGAGCCGGCTCTCCGCGGTCACCTGGCCCCCTTCCGCCGCGGCGACGGACACCTTCGCCCGCAGGGCGTCGGAGGACAAGCCGGTCCCCGCGCCTTCGGAGACCTCCGCCAGCCGCTGATGTTCCCTGGCGTCGGCAAGCCCCCGCTCCGCGACGGAAAGGTACGCCTTCGCCGTCAGGACGTCGAGGTACGCCGCGAGGACCCGGTAGACCGTCTCTTCCTTCGTCCGGGAGAGATCGAGTCCCTTCGCCTCCGCCTCCGTGCGGGCCATCTTGTGCCCCAGGTACACGCGGGGGACGAAGAGAGGCTGCTCGAGGGTGAAGGTGGTGATGTAGTCGTTCCGGGGCGGGGGGTTGTTGAAGTTGTTCACGTCCTGGAAGTCCGACGACTGGAGCTTCCCCTGGTTGAGCGTGAGGGCGAACGCCTCGGCGGGGATGTCGGTGCGGAGGAACCGGAGGCCGAAGCCCAGATCCGGGAGGTAGCGGCCGCGGGCAATCTCGACGTCCTGTTGCGCCGCGGCGTAGTCAT
The DNA here is from genome assembly GCA_017889845.1 of Deltaproteobacteria bacterium. GTDB lineage: Bacteria > Desulfobacterota > Deferrimicrobia > Deferrimicrobiales > Deferrimicrobiaceae > JAGGAJ01. The sequence goes on along the minus strand of JAGGAJ010000040.1, from coordinate 2,278 downwards.
GCCCCGCGGCGGCCACCGCGGGGTTCGCCCGGAGGGCGCGGGCCACCGCCTGCCGGAAATCGACCGCCTCCATCGCTCCGGCGGGAGAGGGAAGCGCCGGGAGGACCGCGCAGCAGAACAGGACGAGCGCCACGCCGGCGTGAACGGCCGGGGAAGACGGGCGACCGGATACGGCCATCGGAATCTCCTTATGAGCGGAAGATGCAACGGGGTGTTGCAAAATAGTGCAACAACCCGGGTTTCCTCACAGGGAGAGCAGTATTCGTGCCGTCTATTTTCCTCGCAGAATGGCGATGGTGTATTTCTCCGTGTCGAGGACGGAAGCCGCCAGCCGGTTGACGTCCGAAAGGGTGACCGCCGCGATCGCCTCCGGCGCGCGGAACGTCTCCTCGTACCCTACCCCGTACAGTTCGTTGTACACCATCTTTCCCGCGTAGGAGGCGTTGCTCTGGAGCCCGATCTCGTAGCTCCCGATCATCCACTTCTTCGCGCGATCGAGCTCCTCCTGCGTGATGCCGCCCTTCTTCACGTCCCCGATCTCCTTCAGGGTGTCGGCGACCGCCACATCGAGCTTGTCCGCGCTCGTCCCCATGTAGAAGGCGAAGAAACCGGGGTCCACCTGCTCCGAGGAGAAGGAGGTGACGGAGTACGCCAGGGATTTCCTGTCCCGCAGGTTGACGAAGAGGCGGCCCCCCATGCCGGCGAGCGCAGACCCCAGCACGTCGAGGGAGTACCGATCCGGGTCGGTGAAGCGCGCCCCGGGATAGCCGATGACGAAGTGGGCCTGCTGTTTCTCCCGTTGCTCCTCCGCCTTGCGGACCCCGGCGGGGGCCGGCACGGGCAGTGCGCCCAGCGGCTCGTACCCCGGCCGCTCCGGGAAGTCCGAGAACGCCTTCCGGACGGCTGCCAGCGCCTCCTCCGCCCCGACGTCCCCCGAGACGGCGATCACCATGTTCCGCGGGTCCGCCCACCGCTCGTAGTAGCTCTTCAGGTCCGCCGGCGTCATCGCCCGGACAGACTCCTCCGTTCCGGCGGGATTTCTCCCGTACGGGTGCTCCCCGTAATGGGCGGCGAGAAAGAGGAGGAAGGTCCACTGGGTCAGCTGGTCCTTCTGCTGCTTGAGGGTCCCCAGCGTCTCGCGCCGCTTTTTCTCCAGCTCCTCCGCCGGGAAGGTCGGCTCCCGCAGCGACTCGGCGAAGAGGCGGAAACCCGGCTCGAAGTCGCGCCGCAGGAACCTCCCCTGCAGCCCGAAGGAGTTGCGCCCCGAGTAGCCGCCGAGGGACGCACCCATGTTCTCCACCGCCTCGGAGATCTCCCGCGCGGTGCGGTGTCTCGTCCCCTTCGTCAGCATCCCGGCGGTCAGCCCGGAAACGCCGCCCTTTTCCTTCGGCTCTCCCCGGGTCCCCGCGAGAAATCCCGCCTCCACGGCCACCACGGGGACTGCGCGGTTCTCCCGCACGATCACCCGAATCCCGTTGGGGAGGACCTCCTCGACGACACGGCTCCCCCCGTCCGGCTTCGGGGGCGACGCCGCCCCCTCGGCGTACGCCTCTCCCGCGATCTTCCGGATCTCTTCCACCGTCAGCAGGCCCCCCTGCCCCGTGGGCAGGACTGCGGCGACCGTCAGGTTTCCCGGAACGAGGTACTTCTTCGCCACCGCGAGGATGTCGGCGGCGGTGACCGCCCGGATCTTCCGGAGGTAGACCTGCTCGAAGGCCGCGTCGCCCAGCGTGGTCTCGTAGAAGCCCACGTGGCGGGCCAGGGCGGACTGGGACTCCAGCGAGTACAGGAAGTCGGTCTCCGTCGCGGTCTTGGCGCGCGCCAGCTCGGGCCCCTCCGGCGGGGCGGCGGCGAGACGGAACGTCTCCAGGAGGATCTCCTTCAGCGCCTCCCGGGCCTTTTCCGGCGCCATGATCCCCCCCACGAACAGGAGCCCCGGGTCCCTGGGGGTGTAGGAGGATGCGTCCACCGAATCGACAAGCCCCTTCTGGTCCTTCACTGCGTGGACCAGGCGGGACGTCTCGCCGCTGCCGAGGATCATCGACAACAGGTCCCACGCGTACACGTCCGGGTCCCTCATCGAGGGGCCGTGGAACCCCATTTCGAGGTAGACGCGCCGCGCGTCCTTCTCCTTGAGGACGACGCGGATCTCCGTCTGCGGCGGCTCCGCTGGCATCTTCGCCTCCGAAACCGGCTGCCGCGGCAGCTGGCCGAAGGTCTTCTCGACCAGCGGCCGCGACGTTTCCGGGTCCACGTTCCCGGCGATCACCAGCACCAT
>JAGGAJ010000039.1 GCA_017889845.1 Deltaproteobacteria bacterium | reverse complement strand
GTACTGCCGCAGGTCGTGGGCCTCGACGGTCAGGAGCCCCGCCTCCCGCGCCTTGGCGAGGATGCTGTGGGACAGCGGCCCCGTGAACATCCCGGGGAAAAGCGTCAGGACGTCGACCCGCACTAGGCTATTACCACCCCTCCGGCGGGACCGCCACCACACGCCGCGCCGCCACGTCGACCGACCGGAGGAACGCCGCCACCACGGGGAGAAGGCCCTCCCCCCCGCACGCACGCGCCACGACCAGCCAGTCGTGGGCCGGCCCCGCCTCCACCGCGATCACTTCCCCGAGGGGGATCCCCTCCTCGTTGACCACCCGGCACCCCACCAGGTCCGCCCAGTAGAACTCGTCCTCCGGCAGGGGCGGCAATTCATCGCGCCGCATGGACACGACTGCGCCGGAAAGCGCACCCGCGGCCTCCGCGGTCCCGATCCCCTTCAACGAGAAAACGGCGCATCCGCCCGCGCGGTGCGCCGTGACCACCTCGTATACCCGCGCCGCCCCCGGTTCCCGCCCGCCGTCGATCCGCAACGACTTCGCGGCCAGCAACCCGGACGTGTCGCCCGAAAACGCCGCCACCTTGACCTTCCCTCGGGCGCCGTGAAGGCCGATCACCCGGCCCACCTCGATAAAGCTCACGCCGGGGTCGTGCTTTTCCCCGCCTGGAACTTCTTCCACGTGCCCTGCTTCTTGAGCAGGCTCTTCACCGTCTCCGTGGGCTGGGCGCCCTTGCCGAGCCACGAAAGGACCACCGCCTCGTCGATCACGACCTTCGCCGGGTTCTCCCGGGGGGCGTACGTCCCGACGTACGCGATGCAACGCCCGTCCCGGGGCATCTGCGAGTCCGCCACGACCACGCGGTAGTAGGCCATTTTCTTCCGCCCCGTCCGCGCCAACCGGATCTTCACCGCCATGAACCGTTCCTCCTGCCTGTCGTATGGATTTCGCTACAGTACCACACTCTTGCGCGTTCGATTTCATAAACACAGCGCCATGTCGCCGCCGTGGCCGATATTATCTGAAAAAAGGGAGGTTTCTCCCCATCCCGCGCTTTCCGCCCTTCGACATCCGCTTGATCATCTCCTCCGCCTGCTGGAAGTTCTTCATCAGGCGGTTGACGTCCTGCACCGTGGTGCCGCTCCCCGCGGCGATCCGCTTCCGCCGGCTCCCGTTCAGGACCTTCGCGTTGCGCCGCTCCTGCGCCGTCATCGAGTCGATGATGGCCACCACCTTCTTGAGTTCCGCCTCGTCGGGCGCCGCCCCTTTGAGCTCCTTCATCTTCCCGCCGAGCCCCGGGATCATCCCGAGGATCTCCTCCATCGACCCCATCTTCCGCAGCCGCAGGAGCTGGTCCCGGAAATCCTCCAGCGTGAACTCCGCCTTCCGGAGCTTCCGTTCCAGCTCCTTGGCCTGCTTCTCGTCGACCTGCTCCTGTGCCTTCTCCACGAAGGTGAGGATGTCACCCATCCCGAGGATGCGGGACGCCATCCGGTCGGGGTGGAACGGCTCGAGCGCCTCGGCCTTCTCCCCCGTGCCGACGAACTTCACGGGGGCCCCGGTCACCGCCCGGATGGAGAGGGCCGCGCCGCCGCGGGCGTCGCCGTCCATCTTCGTCAGCACCACGCCGGTCAGGTGAAGCTTCTCGTGGAACGCCTTCGCCACGTTCACCGCGTCCTGTCCGGTCATCGCGTCCGCCACCAGCAGGATGTCCCCCGGGTCCGTCGCCGCCTTGATCCGGGCGAGCTCCTCCATCAGCGGCGCGTCGATGTGGAGCCGCCCCGCCGTGTCGAGGAGGACCGTGTCGTACCCGTTGAGCTCCGCGTACCGGATCGCCTCCCGGCAGATCGCAACCGGGTCGGCGTCGGATCGGGAGTCGAAGACCGGGATCTCCAGCTGCCGCCCGAGGACCTTGAGCTGCTCGATCGCCGCCGGGCGGTACACGTCGGCGGGGACGAGGTACGGCCGGCGCTTCATCTTCTGCAGCTGGAGGGCGAGCTTGCCGCACGTGGTGGTCTTCCCGGACCCCTGCAGGCCGACGAGCATCACGGGGACGGGGGGTTTCCGGGCGAGGTTCAGCTCCTGCGCCGTCGATCCCATCATCCTCGTCATCTCGTCGTGGACGATCTTGACGAAGTGCTGGTCGGGAGAGAGCGAGGCGAGCACCTCCGCCCCCAGCGCCTTCTCCCGGACCGCGGCGACGAACTCTTTCACGACCTTGTAATTGACGTCGGCTTCCAGCAGGGCGAGGCGGACCTCGTTCAGGGCGCCCTCGACGTTGCCTTCGGTGATGCGCCCGTGGCCGCGCAGCTTCTTCAGTACGTCCTGGAACTTTCCGGACAGGTTCTCGAACACGCCGTGCGGCCCTCCGATCGCTCGAAACGAGCCATTAAATATAGGGGATGGGGCGTGGGCGCGTCAATCCGCAAAAACGAAGAGCCCCCGGGGTCTCCCCCCGGGGGCTCTTCCGGAAAAGCCGCTTCCGCTTCGCTTAGAACGCGTAGTTCAGGCGGAAGAACAGAGAGTAAACGTCGTCGGGGTCGTTGTTCGCGCCGGAACCCGTGGTGACCACCGTGCCGGTGGGCGACCCGCCCTTGTAGAAGTCGCCGAGCTGCGCGTACGCGCCGTACAGCCCGAAGTCCAGACCCTTCATGATGTTGTGGTTTAGGTTGGCGTTTAATTCCCAACCCATGTCCGTGTCGCTGTCTGAACGATCAGTCTGCAGCTTCTTCATCGCCGCAAGGTAGCCGGCGCCGAACTTCACCGTGGTCTTCTCCGCCACCTTCATGGTGTAGCCGGCCCCGATGGTCCACATTCCGCGGCCGCCGTTCCCCGGGCTATCGTTGTTGCCAACCGCCCCCGCGCACCCGATGAGGCAGGTGTTCTGGTTGACGTCATCCGCGTTCCCCATCAGGATCTGGTAATCCAGCCGGGTGAAGGCCGAGTCCCCGCCGGGGGAAGAGTCCAGGTCGCTGGCGGTGACCACCGACTGGTACTTGTCCCCGCTGCCGTCGCCGCCGCTGAGAACGAGTCCCTCGACGAACAGCTTGCCGGGGCCGAGGTTCGCGTCCACGCGCAGGTCCGCCGCCCAGCCGCTGATGTCGACGTCATTGATAGTGGAATCGGTGAATTCAACCGTACCGAACTGGTAGAGGGCGAACCCCGAGAGGGCCCCCCACGAGCCGGACCACGCAAAGTCGACGGGAATCGTGTAGATCAATTTCGTGTTCGCCGCGGCAGCGCCGAAGACGGTGGGCAAACCCAAAAGACCGAAGGGCTGCTGGGTCGCGCTGAGAACCTTTCCCGTGTCGTCCTGGATCCCGTAAGCGCCAATGCCCAGCTTCAGGTCCTTCGACGGGGAGAAACTCACAGAGGCCATGTACAGGGTCATGTCGTCCCAGCTCTGGACGTTGTTCTCATACCACTTCGCCCAGCCGAGTTTCCAGCTCACGGGCTCGTACTTGCCGGTGGCGAAGATCCCCGCCATGTCGGCGCCGCCGTACAGGAGCCCGAAGATGTTGTCGGTCTGGTTCTGGAGGCCCACCGTGAAATCGAGGGAGGTATTGGGGACCTTGAACCAGACGTAGACGTTCTTCGTCTCGAGGTTGATCTTGTCGCCGCCGAGCGCGCCGCCGGTGTTCCGGGCCGCCCCGCCTTGCGTCGCGGGAGCGCTACCTGCCGAATCGCCCCACGAGCCGAAATCGATTTCGAAGAACGCCACCGCCTTCACGTTCTCCTCGCCGAAGGAGAACCGCATCCGGAACCGCTGCTCGACGTACCCGCCGGAGGGCATGTCGTTTGTGATCGCTACTGGAGCCGGGAAATCGAAGTTGGTAACGTACCCCTTGGCGCGGTAGAACCCGTTGATGTCGGTCCCCGCCACCGCCGGGGCGGCCAGGACCGCGACCAGCGCAACTGCCAGAACCATCAGAAAGCCTTTCCGCATGTTTCCCTCCTCGAAAAATTTAAACTGCTTTAAACTGCCTGTCTTCCCCTCCGAGAAAGCGGCAATACTCTCCGTCAGTACCTTCACGTTGCCCGCCACCACCTCCTCCCGTCGCGATTTGGTTTCCCGATGTATGTCGATATCCGGCACGCGCCCCAGACGCGCCGTTTTAAAAACCTTGTTTTTTTTCACTGAATATCACCCCAAGGTCCGTTGTGTCAAGGAATTTTCCACTTCCCCCGGGGCCCGTTTCCTCCGTATTACTCGACCTGGATCAGTTCCAGGTAGCTCGCCTTGGCCTGCCACGTCGTCCCGGAGTGCTGGATAACGGAAGCGACTACCTTTCCCCCCTTTCGAAGTCCTCCCGGCGCGATCGCGTCCACCCCGGATATGAAGAAGTCGCTCTTGGGGGCCGACGCCCGCTCCGTGAATCCCCCGCCCGACCATTCGAGGATCACGATGCGGGTAGATTCGAAGGTGCCGGCCATGCTGTCGAGGACCCCCTTCTTCACCTCGGTGACCAGCACCATCGGAGCACCTTTCGTCCCCACAGAAACCCGCGGGGATTTCCGGAGCGGCATCAAAGGCCGTTGCGCCGTCAGGCGGTCCGGCTCGCCGTACGGGAAGGCGTCCGAGGCGGCCCCGTACCGATCTTTCGACTTGTATACGCTTTTCCCCACCGAGTCAAGGACGCGGAGTTTCTCCTCGATGTCCACGTATATCCACCGCTCCTCGGGTTCGAACCGGGCCGCCGTCAGGGAGATGACCCCGCCCGTCGAGGTCGGGAGGATCGCCGTATCGATGGGAATAACGTTGTCTTCCGAGAACGTCTTCCCGTCCCATTTCATCCGGTATAACTTCCCCTGGAACGGTTCCGCCCCGATTCCCTGCCGCTGGCCGGCCAGGACCACCTTGCCGGCTGCATGCCGCGTGTCCACCAGGAAGTACGGGGAGGTCCCGGGTACCTCCACGAAGCCGTCCCCCTTCCGCAACATGACGAAGGAGACCAGCCGGTCCCCCTCCCGGTCCGTGACGACCAGGTCCTTCTTCCCGTCCCCGTCGAGGTCTACCGCCTCGACGTTCAGGATCTGGTGAGAGACCGACCGGGTGATCCGCGTGTACGGGAGTACCTCGTTCCCCTTGACGCGGTAGACGTAAATGGCATTCCGACCGTACGTCACGACCTCCCCCTCCCCTGCCGCGTCTACGTCTCCGGCGACGACGCCGTGGATCTCGTCGGCGATCTTGTCGGACTGGCCGACCTTCTTCAGGGAGGAGGGGACCCACCCCTCCGCCACGGTGGAGGCCGCGGGGGAAGGAGGCGTGGCGGGGGCGGCTGCTGCTCCGACGGCGGGGAAGGCGGTCACCGCGGCGGCTCCCGCCGGCGGAGCCGCCGGGACGGGAGCGGCGGCCGGCGGGGGGGACGGCGAAACGGCCCGGATCGCCCCCTGCACCCCGAACAGCTTCTCCGCGATCTCGCCCGAAAGTACTCCCAGCTGGAGGATGATGTCGTCCTCCGTCGCCGCGGCGGTGAAGAACGCCCCGGCGGATCCGCCGGTGGCCAGGTCGGTCACCGTCGTGTCGATGCTGTACCCTTTCCCGAGCTTGGATACGGTCCCCTGGAGCAGCAGGGGGTATTTTGCCTCCTTCGCCGCCTCCTCCGGGGCCTTCCCGCCGGGGGGGATGAGGAGGACGTCGGCCCCTGCCAGCGCCATCAGGCGGGAAGCCAGGAGCCGGGGGAGGACCGCCACCGTCGAGCCGATGTCCTCCTTCGCCAGGGAGACGAAAGGGGCGACCGCGACCCGGCGAGGATAGCCGGCGGCAACCGAGGTGTAGGCCGGAATGAGGATAACGAGAACGAATAGGGAAAGGGCGGCACGGAGTACGGCGCCCCCAAGGGATTGAACCCGTCTGTTCCGCATCTCTCGAAATCTAACAGAGGGTTGTCGACCCCGTCAAATGGAAAGGGCGGCCGCGAGCTTCCCCTGTATGCCGCCGAAGCCGCCGTTCGACATGATCAGGACCAGGTCGCCGGGCCGGCAGGTGGAGGAGAGGCGGGCGACGATGGCGTCCACTTCCGGGACGAACGCCGCCGGCCGTCCCAGTGCCCGGATGTCCGCCGCCACCACCTCCGGCGATAGCCGCTCCCCTTCCGGGATCTTTTCGGCCCCGAACACCCCCGCCAGGATCGCCTCGTCCGCCTCGGCGAGGGCGGCGGCAAACTCCTTCCGGAACACTTTCCTTCGGCTGGTGTTTGACCGGGGCTCGAAAACCGCCACGATCCTGCGGCCGGGGTACCGCCCCCGCACCGCCCGGACCGTCTCCCGTACCGCCGTGGGGTGGTGGGCGAAGTCATCCAGCACGAGGACCCCCCGGAACTCCCCCACCACCTCCTGCCGCCGCCGGACCCCGGCGAACCCCTCGAATGCCGCGGCGATCCGTTCCGGGGGAAATCCCAGCCGCATCAGGATGATTGCCGCTCCTGCCGCGTTGGCGGCGTTGTGGAGACCTGGCAGCGGGAGACGGAAGTCGAGGGCGCGGCCGCCGCCGGTCATCCGGAACACCGTCAACCCCCCGGACTCCCCCGTGACCGACACCGCCCACGGTTCGCCCGGGAGGCCCCTTGCGACCGCCCCGGCTTCCGTCGCGTAGTACGCCACCGGGCACCGCGCCTCCCCGGCCACCTCGACCACGTCCGGGTAATCGCCGCACGCCACCAGCAGCCCGCCGGGCGGAACGATCGACGCCAGCCTTCGGAACGACTCCTTCACGTGCGCCAGGTCCCGGTAGATGTCGGCGTGGTCGTATTCGATGCTGGTGAGCAGGACGACCTTCGGGCGGTAGTGGAGGAACTTGGGCCCCTTGTCGAAGTAGGCGGTGTCGTACTCGTCCCCTTCCACGACGAAGTGCGGACCCCCCCCCACCCGGTAGCTCACCGGGAAATTCTTCGGGATCCCGCCCACCAGGAACGACGGGTCCGCCCCGAGGGCGAAGAGGGACCACGCCATCAGGGAGGTGGTGGTGGTCTTCCCGTGCGTCCCCGCCACCACGATCGACTCCCGGTCCCCGATGAAGAGTTCCGCCACGGCCTGGGGCATGGAGAGGGTCGGCAGGCCGCGTCGGACCGCCTCCGCCGCTTCCGGGTTCCCCCGCGACACCGCGTTCCCCACCACGACGAGGTCCGTGTCCGGGGGGATGTTCCCCGCCGCGTACGGGGACTGGAGGCGGATGCCGAGGGATTCCAGCTGCGTGCTCATCGGCGGGTACACGTTGGCGTCCGAGCCGGTCACCCGGAACCCCTTCTCCTTGAGCATCCCGGCGAGGGAGGCCATCCCGACGCCGCACGCCGCGATCAGGTGGGCGTTTCTCAAGCGGGCACCGCACCCCAGACGGCGTCGTGGATCCGGGGCCGGAGGGCGGACAGTTTCCGGTTGTCCGGGCCGTGCACCACCCGGTTGGTGAGCAGCACGACGGTGACCTCCCGCGCGGGATCGATCCACAGGGAGCAGCCGGTGTAGCCGAGGTGTCCGACCGCGCCGGAGGGTGCGAGGGCCCCGGCCTGCGAGCACGGCGTCTTTCCCGGCGAGTCCCCTATTCGGGACGACCTCGTCGTATCTCCCGGGGAGTCCCCTGTTGGGGAGGACATGCCTCCCTCTCCCGCCGTGGGGGTGTCAAAACCTTGCGTCCGGGGGCACCCGGCCGGAACCGGGACGCGGGTCGTCATCGCCTCCACCGACGGGCGGGAAAGCAGGCGGCCCTCCCCACGGCGGGCGCGTACGACCTCGCGGGCGAACAGGAAAAGGTCACGGGCGGTGGAAAAGACCCCGGCGTGCCCCGCCACGCCCCCCATCGCCGCGGCGTTCTCGTCGTCCACCTCCCCGGCCTTCTCCCTCCCCCGGACTTCGGACCAGCCGGTGGGGACGACCTGGCCCGTCTCGCACTCGCTCAGGGCGGAGAGGGGCAGATACCCCGTGTCGCGCATCCCGAGGGGCCCCGTAACGTTCGTCTTCAGCAGGCGGTCGAGCGACTGGAACCCCGCGACCTCGATCGCCCGGCCCAGGAGCATGTACCCGAGGTCGCTGTACTCCCACGCGGTCCCGGGTGCATACGCGAGGGGGAGGGAGAGGACCTCGGCGAGGACCCGGTCGTGCCCCGCCGCCGTGCCGAAGAGGGGGGATCCCCCGGACCGTTCCGCCTCGAGGACTTTTTCATACAGGGGGAGGTACGCCGGGAGCCCCGACGTGTGGGCCAGGAGGTGGGAGAACCGGATCTCCCGCACCCTGGGGTCGGGAGAGGTGAACGGAAGGACATCCGCCGCCGGGGCATCCGGGCGGATGGATCCCTCCCGGGAAAGGACGAAGAAGAGGGCCGCCGTCAACGGCTTGGTGACCGAGGCGATGTCGAACAGCGACGCGGCGCGGGCGTGACCGGCGGACCGCTCCCACGCCACGTCCTCCCCGATCCCCACCAGGAGCACTGCGGCGGAATACGCCTCGTCGTCGGCCCCCCCGTCGAGGAGCGCCGCCGCCGACCGGAAGCGCGGGTCCTCCGCCGCTGCCGGATGCATCACGCCGCCTCCACCGGGGATTCGAGGAGGAAGAGGCGTCCCCGGGCGTCGACCCGCGCCCGGACGCCGAACGGCAGGGCGACGTTCCGCCCCTCGTGTCCGGCGGGGAAGCCGTACCAGACCGGGACGGAGAGGGTCGTTCCGGCGGCGTGGAAGACCCGGCGGACGTCTTCCTCCGTTTCTCTCCGCGCGGGGGCCATCGAACCGACCACGATCCCGGCTACACGCGCGAGGCGGCCCGACTGGAGCCACTGCGTGAGCATCCGGTCGAGGCGGTACGCGGGCTCCCCCACGTCCTCCAGGAACAGCAGAGCCCCCCGGAAGTCGGGCTCGTGCGGCGTCCCGAGCAGCGCAGTGACGACGGACAGGCACCCCCCGGTCAGCACCCCTTCCGCCGCGCCGCCGCGGAGCCTGTCCATCGGGGCTCCCCACGGCTCCTGCCGGGAGACCTTCCCCGCCGCGAGGCGCGCGAAGGCGTCGAGGGCGCCGGTGTCGAACCGCAAGGCGAGGTCCGCCGCGGCCATCGGGCCGTGGAGGCAGGGGTACCGCAGCCGGGTGGAGACGTAGGAGAGGATCGACGTCATGTCGCTGAATCCCACCAGCAGTTTCCGCCGAAGCGTGGCCCGCCGCCAGTCGATCCGGGGAAGCAGGCGCGTCGTGCCGAAACCACCGCGGGCCGCCATGACGGCGCGTGCCTCCGGCAGCGTGAGCGCCCAGTCGACCTGCCGCGCCCGGTGGTCGTCGTTCCCCGCGAGGTACCCATCCGCCGCGAGCACGCCATCCGCGATCTCGGGGACGAACCCCGCCGCCGAGAGCCGGGCGATCCCGCGCGTCAGCCGCCCGGCATCCACGGGTCCCGCGGGCGCGCATACGGCGATCACGTCCCCTTTCCGCAGCGGCATCGGCTTACGCATCGGTCCTCCGGGATGGGTAGAGGTAGAGAAGGTTCGCAGCGGTGAACAGCAGGGAGGCGACGAGGATCGCCGTTGCCCCGGGGTCGCGGTTGGCGTCGAAGACCGCGTACGGAGCGCCCCACGGGGTGGAGCCGAAGTTCCTGATGTAGATCCCGTACCCCTCGTGGAATAGCGGCTCGTTCGTCCGTACGACGCCCCGGGCAACCGGGGTGGTATCGCGGTAGAGCGTCACCGTGGCGGAGAAATCCTTCGGGTACCCCTCCGGCGCCATCACGGAGTCGAACCGGTCCAGCCGGAGGACCCATCCGGTCCCCCCCACCCGCGCGAAACCGCCTTGCGGGACCGCCACGCCCGGGATCCGGTCGCCGTACAGCGCGCTCGCCAGGTGGGAGAGGACGACGCCCAGGAAGGCGAGGTGCATCGCGTGGGGGAGGAGCCGCCGCAGCGTGACCGTTCCCCGGAAGATCTGCACCAGCCGCTCCGCCGTGCAGCACGCCGCGTTGACGGCGAGCAGGCCGGTGGAGAGGAGGAGGCCGTACAGCCACAGCGTGGGGCCGGGGTCGGCCGTCCCTTTCCGCGCGAACCAGCCGGCGAAGACCTGCGCGTCCATGTCGGCGAACAGCTCCGGGTATCTCCCCATCGCGACGGAGCCTGCGGCCCCGGCGATGCAGAACGCAAGGCCCAGCCACGCGCATGTCTTGAGGGAGGTGAGGAACCGCCAGAGGGCCATCAGAAGGTATGGGAGCTGCGCAGCAGCAGGCTGACGCCGAGGAACGTCAGCAGCATGACGACGTACCCGGCGGCGGTGGCGCCCATCTCGAGACGCTTCGTCCATCCCGGCCACCCGTCCTGGGCGGGGATGAACTTGAGGTGGGTAAGGGCGGCGAAGTAGATCCACACGATGACGGACCAGATCTCCTTGGGCGTCCAGATCCAGTACGACCCCCACGCGTAGTACGCCCAGATCCCGCCGCACACCATCCCCGCGGAGAATGCGGAGAAGCCGTAGAGGGCCGACTGCCCCGCGGCACGGTAGTTCGCGTCCCCGCCGGACCGCAGGTAGACCGCTCCGAGCGCCAGCCCCGCGGCGAAGAAGCCGTATCCGAGGAACGAAAAACCCACGTGGGTGGCGAACCACGGCGTGTCGAGCGCCGGGTACAGCGGAGTCAGCCGCTTGTCGATCAGTGCCGCCCCGGCCTGCGGCAGCAGCACCAGGACGGAGAGCGGCACCCAGGCCGCCGCGGTCTCCTCCCCCCGGCAAAGGAGCAGCCCGGCAAGCGCACAGCAGAAGGAGAAGACGGTGAGGGACTCGAAGAGGCCGGCCATCGGGGCGTGGCCGGAGAGGTGCCACCGGAGGGCGAGGAACAGGGCGTGCAGGGCGACGCCCGCCGCCAGGGGCGATTTCCACGGCGTCGACGGCGCGACGCCGCCGATGCGGAATCCCGCCTCCGCGCCGTACGCAGCGAGGGCGAGCCAGAAGAGGATCAGGTGGACGCCTTCCAAGGCGGGGTCGAACGCCTCCGTTCCGGGGGGATCGGGGACCATGCTACCACGATCCGTTTATAATGATGCCGCGTGGTGGAACGACTCGGAAAGGGAGGGAACGGCGCGTTGAGAGCATCGCCCCGGGATTCCGCCCTCATGGCGCTGGAATGGGGGAAGATCGCGGCCCGCATCGCAGGCCACGCCTCCTCGGGGCCGGGGCGCGACCTGTGCGCCGCCCTCTCCCCCGGCGTCGACCTCGACGTCATCCGGGTCTCGCTGGAGGAGAACCGCGACGGCCGCCGGATGCTGCTGCACGAGGGGCCCCTGCCGCTGTCGGGGGTGAAGGAGATCCGCGAGGAGGTGGAGAAGGCGGTCAAGGGGGCGTCCCTCTCCCCGCAGGAACTGCTGCGGGTCGGGCAGACCGCGCGCGCGGGCGAGCGGGTGCGCCGGTTCTTCGAGGACCGCCGGGGGAAATACCCGCGCATCGCGCACCACGCGCGGGAGATCCCGCCGTTGCGCGACCTCGTCGAGGAGATCGATCTGAAAATCGACGCCGACGGGAATATCCCCGACCGGGCATCCCACGCGCTGGGGAACCTGCGCCGCCAGCTCGCCCAGATCCGTTCCCGCCTGCAGGACACGGCGGACCAGATCCTCTCTTCCCCGCGCTACTCCCGTCATCTCCAGGAGGCGTACGCAACGGTCCGTTCGGGGCGCGTGGTGATCCCCTTCAAGACGGGGTCCAAGGGGCTCTTCCAGGGGATCGTCCACGACACCTCGCAGAGCGGCCAGACCGTCTTCTTCGAGCCGGAGGAACTCGTCTACCTCAACAACGAGGTCAAGATGGCGGAGCTCGAGGTGGAGCGGGAGGTGGCCCGGATCCTCGCCGAGCTCTCGGGACAGGTCGCGCGACGGGAGCGGGAACTGCTGCTCGCCCTCTCCCTCCTCGCGCGGATCGACTGCATCCAGGC
>JAGGAJ010000038.1 GCA_017889845.1 Deltaproteobacteria bacterium | reverse complement strand
GGGGACTACTTCCTCCGGAAATATTGCGCCGTCCTCTCCCGCCCGCAGCGCTCCTTCTCGAAGGAGGCCCTCGAGGAGCTCGCCGCCCACCCGTGGAAGGGGAACGTGCGGGAGCTGGAGAATTTCGTGCAGCGCCTCGCCGTCCTCTCCGCCGGCAAGCTGCTTCGCCGCGAGGAGGTGGCGCGGGAGCTGGCGAAGGCGGAAGGGGCCGTCGATTCCTCCTCCGCGCCGATGGAGCAGCTGGTGGAAGAGAGGATCCGGGAGTTCGTCCGCCGCCTCGGGACCGCGATCGAATCGGAGGCGGGGCTCCACGAGCTCTTCGTGCGGCAGATGGAGCGGCCGCTGATCAAGGTCGTGCTGGAGGCCACCGGGGGGAACCAGGTGAAGGCTGCGGGGATCCTCGGGATCAACCGGAACACCCTCCGGAAAAGGATCTCGGAGCTCTCCCTCGCCCCGAAGGCACGGCGGAAGGGGAAGGGACGGTGAGCGCACGCAGCGCGCGCCCGGTGATCCTGGCCTTCGGGGGATTCGACCCCACCGGAGGCGCGGGGGTGCTGATGGACGCACGGGCGGCGTGCGTGGCAGGGGCCCACACGTGCGCCGTCCCCTCCTGCCTGACGGTCCAGACCACAGCAACGTTCTCCCGGTTCGCGCCGGTCCCGCGCGACGTCCTCGACGAATCGCTCGCGGCGGCGGAGGCGGCCTTCCGCCTGGGAGCCGTGAAAGTGGGCATGGTGGGGACCCGCACGGCGGCGGAGGCGATCGCGACGTTCGCCGCGGCCCGCCGGGACCTCCCCTTCGTGGTCGATCCCGTGCTCCGGTCCTCCTCGGGAGCGCCGCTCCTCTCGAAGTCCGCCCTCCCCGCCTACCGGCGGCTGCTCTTCCGTGCCGACGTCGTCACCCCCAACCTGCACGAGGCGGAAAAACTCCTCGACCGGAGGATCACGACCTTCGCGGGGGCCGTGGAGGGAGCGCGGGAGCTTGCAGAGTTAACGGGCGCATCGGTCGTCCTCAAGGGCGGGCACTTCCCGTGGAAGGGACGGCGCGGGGTCGACATCGTCGTCTCCCGGGGGGAGGTGACGCTGCTCGCTCCCGCGAAGGCGCTGAGCGCGGACCCACACGGCACCGGGTGCGCCCTCGCCTCGGCGATCGCGGCGCGCATCGCGGCGGGGGACGGCATCGTTCCCGCGGCGATGGCGGCGAAGGCCCTTCTCGACCGGCTGGCCTCGGGTGGGTTTCCCTCCGCGGAGGGACGTCTCACCCTCTATCCGTGACCGGGGGACCGGTGGGGGGGATGCGGCCCGGACTACTCGAAGTCCTGGGCCAGGTCCTCGAAGCGGGTGTACTGGGAGAGGAAGGGGAGTTTGCCTGACGATACTTTCCTGCGTGATCATTCCACCGAACCCGGAAAATGTCTTGCAGCATCACCCAGGAATCCCGGATGGCATCGATCTTTGAAGCCGAGGAATCCATCCACCGAATCGGGACCTCTGCGATCTGCAATCCAAGCCGTCGCGCGATGAACAGGTTTTCGACGTCGAATCCAAAACCGTGGAGCGTTTGTCGGCGAAAAACCTCTTGGGCTGCCTCACGCGTGAACAGCTTGAAGCCACACTGCGTATCGTGGATTCCACCCAGAGCGATTACCCGAATCAATAAATTGATTACCTTCCCCATGGCGATGCGATATGTAGGTTGGGAGATTTCGATTTGCGAGCCGACAACCGCCCGGGAACCGATGGCGATCTGCACTTTCCGTGCAAGACCGGTGCAGCGAGCCTTTCCAACTCCTCGATGGGGGTGCTTAGATCTGCATCACTATACAGCATAAGGTTCATTCTGGCGTTCAACATTCCAGAACGCACTGCATAGCCTTTTCCCCGGTTGCGGTCGTTCCGAAGGATGCGCACACCTCTCTCCCTGAAAGATTGGGCTACGGATACGGGCCCATCCCTGGATCCGTCATCGACTGCTATGATTTCATGGTTGTACCCGTTCCCCGTTACATAGGACAAAATACCTCCAGCGTTACCTCCAGACGCATTTCCTCGTTGTACGCGGGGATAATTACGCTAAGGTCCAAGGGGAATTGCCTTGTTTTTTAAGTTATGCAATTCAACATGGATATACAAGTTGCCTTCATCATCTTGTTACGATTCGGTTTGTTCTGTCCAAGGTCTCTCGATAAACCGGATCGCCTGGATTGAGTTTTACAGCAAATTCAAGGTGCTCAATTGCCTTATCGACTAATCCGATATCACTGTATGTAACACCCAGATTATAATGGTAATCCGCATTGTACGGTTGATGGAAAACGGCCTTTTCAAAATATATTATCGCTTTGTTCAGTGCACCATACTCTGCATATACAGTTGCCAGGTTGTTATAAGCTTGTGCATCTTCCGGTTGCAAATCGATCGCAACCAGATATTGTTGAATTGCCTGGTTGATATGACCCTTATTAATGTATAGTTCAGCAAGACTGTTTCTATAATGCCCAATCTCTGGTTGCAGTTTGATGGCAATCTGAATATGCTCCATTGCCTCATCTATTTTACCGAGAGATTTCAAAGCATTTCCATAATTATATTGAGCAAGCGAACTTTCCGGAGATTTTTTTATTGAATCATTCCACAGTGTGAGTTCTTCCCTCCAGATTGCATTTCTATTGATTGACACGACAGAATATGACATAATCAGCACAATGAATATACTATTCATAATAAAAGGATGATATTTACGATTATCATATATCAATCGGACCATATAATACACTAACATGACAAATCCTACTGAAGGCAAATAAAGGTATCTTTCTGCAAACGAATTGTAGTATCTGATATTTAACGCCGGAAAATATAACGCTGGAACTAATGGTACGCATATAAAAAAGGTAAATAGAAGGACTATTTTGTTTCTATTAGTCCAAACGAATATCAAAACAACCACTAACAACGTTATTGCCACGGAATACAAAAATTTAAATTCAAAAAAAGACTTTACAGGGTGATATACATGTAAGATGTTCAGATTTATCGGAAGAATAAGTTTTTCAAGATATTTTATAAACAAAGGGAATATATCGAATATACCAAGAACCTGATTGGCATTGACCTGTACCTTAACCGGCGTTATTCCTCCTAAGGCGTAAAACCGTAATGAAAAATAAGCCAGCATGACAATCATATAAAAAGCGTAATGTTTAATTCGATATCTATATAAACAGGAAATATCATATTCTTTATACAGATAATCATACGCTACAATCATTACTGGCAACGTTATAGCAGTTTCTTTGCTAAGTAACGCAAGAAAAAACGTTACCAGTGATAAGACAAACCGAAAATGAAATATTTTTTCATTATTCGAGCAGATATATAGATAAAAAGATAGGATGTAGAAAAATGTGAAGGAAATATCGGGTATTCCTGCCACCCATGCTACCGGTTCTGTATGGATCGGATGAGTCACAAACAGCATTCCGATGATAAACGATGGATTAAGAAATGCACCTGGATTTTCAATAGGATATTTACCGAAAAGTTTCGCGGCAATAAGAAACACAAGAACTGAAACTGCAGCGTGAAAAAAAACGTTGGTAAAATGAAAACCTATCGGATTTAATCCATAACAATAATAATTAATCATATAAATCACGTGCATTATCGGTCGATAATAGTTTGTCGCCTGCCCCTGGAATTCCCATACATTCGATATGAAGATTTCATGGATGTACCTGATATCTCGAATCCACTTATTTTCTAGCACTTGACCAATATCATCAAACACAAAATTGTTTAGAAGAGTATTTGAATAGATGACGAAACTTGCACCCACCAGAAAAGCAATTTGGATATAAAACGACCTGCTTGCAGATTTAAATTCTGGATTCATTACGGAAAAGGAAGCCGTTTCTCTACTGCAATCGGTTTTCACGGCAACTAGAATTAAGAGTCATTCGTAGTCCTGGGCCAGGTCCTCGAAGCGGGTGTACTGGGCGAGGAAGGCGAGCTTGAGGTCGCGCATCGGGCCGTTCCGGTTCTTCCCGACGATCACCTCGGCGACGCCCTTGTCCTCCTGTGCCGTCTTGTCCTTGCTGTACATCTCCTCCCGGTAGACGAACAGGATCAGGTCGCTGTCCTGTTCGATCGCCCCGCTTTCGCGAAGGTCCGACATCTGGGGGCGCTTGTCGGCGCGGTTCTCCACCCCGCGGTTCAGCTGCGAGATGGCGACCACGGGAACCCGGAGTTCCTTGGCCAGGGCCTTCAGGGAGCGAGAGATCTCGGAGATCTCCTGGACCCGGTTGTCGCTGTTCCCGCGGGTGTTCGAGCCCCGCATGAGCTGCAGGTAGTCCAGGATGACCATTCCGATCCCGCGCTCCTTCTGCAGCCGCCGCGCCTTCGCCCGCAGCTCGATGGCCGACAGGGTCCCCGAGTCGTCCGTGTAGATCGGCGCCTCCGACAGCTTCCCCACCGCCGCCACCAGGCGGTTCACCTCGTCCTGCCCGAGCGCCCCCGTCCGGAGTCGCTGGAAGTTGACGCGCGCCTCCGAGCAGATCATCCGCATCGCCAGCTGCTGCCGGCTCATCTCCAGCGAGAAGATCGCCACCGGGATCTTGTGGCGGGTGGCGGCGTTCACGGCAACGTTGAGGCACAGGGATGTCTTCCCCATCCCGGGTCGGGCGGCCACCACGATCATGTCCGACCGCTGGAACCCCGACGTGACGTTGTCGAGGTCGACGAACCCGGTGGGGACGCCGGTGATCCGCTCCTTCCGCTCGTAGAGCTGCTCGATGTCCTTCATCGCCTCCCGCGCCATCTCGGTCATGGAGAAGTACGACGGCCGGATCTTCTCCTCCGCCAGGGCGAAGATGGCCTGCTCGGTGCGGTCGAGGAAGTCGTCGAGGTCCCCGGGACCCTGGAAGGCGGCGGCGGAGATCTCCTGGGTGGCGGCGATCGTCCGGCGGAGGATCGCCTTCTCCTTGACGATACGGGCGTAGTCCGAGGCGTTGGCGGAGAGGGGGACGGAGGTGACGATCTCGGAGAGGTAGGCGAGCCCCCCCACCTGCTGCACCGTCCCGCGGTCCGACAGCACGGCGGAGAGAGTCAGCTGGTCGATCGGCCGGCCCTTCTCGTACAGGTCGACCATCACCCCGAACAGCGTCCGGTGCGCGCCCTGGTAGAAGTCCTCCGCTCGGAGGATCTCCAGGACGCCGCTCATCAGCTCGTTGTTCAGCAGCACGGAGGCGAGGACGGCCTGCTCCGCGTGGAGGTTGTGGGGGGGAACCCGGAGCAGGGAGGCGTCGCTTCCGGCTGGCTGGGGGTTTCGGGTTCCGTTCATCGACGCCTCCCGTCCGGGGAATGCAGCGGGTTTCCGGTTGCGGTCGGGTGCCTTACGATTCGGGCACTACGCGGACGGAGACCTCGGGGACGATGTCGGCCGCCACGCGGACCTTCACCTTGTAGTCCCCCACCTGCTTGATGGGATCGGGGAGCTGGATCGTCTTCCGGTCCACCGGCACCCCCGCCTTTTCCAGCGCCTCCGCGATGTCCCGCGAAGTGACGGCGCCGAACAGCCTCCCCTCCTCCCCCGCCTTCGCCGGGATGGTGAGGGACACGGCCGCGAGCCGTTCGGCCGCCGCCGCGGCGCCCTTGCGGTCCTTCTTCGCCCGCGTCTCGATCACCCGCCGTTCGTGCTCGAGCGCCTTCATGTTCCGCACGTCCGCCAGGACGGCCAGCCGCCGCGGGATCAGGAAGTTCCTCCCGTAGCCGTCGGCGACCTTGACCACCTCGCCGGCCTTCCCCAGTTTCTCGACGTCCTCGCGCAGGATGACTTTCATCGCCGCACCCCTTACCGGACCTGGGTGGCGGTGAAGGGGATCAGCGCGACGACGCGCGCCTTCTTGATCTCCACCGTCAGCTTCCGCTGGTGCTTCGCGCAGTTCCCGGTGATGCGCCGCGGGACGATCTTGCCGCGCTCGGAGACGAACTGCTTTATCATGTAGGCGTTCTTGTAATCGATCTGGAGTTCCTTCTCCGCGCAGAAGCGGCAGAACTTCTTCCGCACGTACCGCTTCTTCCCTCCGGGGCCGCGGTCGTCCCGGGCGCGGTCGGGGCGGGGCTTGTACGGGGTGCTCATCGGTTCCTTCCTCCTTTTGTTCCTCTCCGTGTCTGTTTCAGAACGGGATGTCGTCGTCCGTTGGTGCTTCCGGTGCGGGCCCCGCCCCCGGCGCCCCCTCGGCGGATGCGCCGCGCGGGCTTCCCAGGAACTGGACGTTGTCGGCCACGACCTCGACCTTGCTCCGCTTCACGCCGTCGGACTCCCAGCTGCGCTGCTTCAGGCGGCCCTCGACGAGCACGGGCCGCCCCTTCGAGAGGTACTCGGCGCAATTCTCCCCCTGCTTGCCGAACACGACGATGTCGAAGAAGGAGACCTCTTCCTTGACCTCGTTGTTCAGCTTGTACCGGCGGTTCACCGCCAGGGAGAAGCCGGTCACGGCCGTCCCCGCCGGGGTGAAGCGCGTTTCCGGATCTCGCGTGAGGCGCCCCGCGAGGATGACGCGGTTTACGGAGACCATCGCATACCTCCCTTCCCGGAGCCCTCACTCCGCCGAGGGGGCTGAGGGTGCCTCGGGCGCGGGCGCTGCCGGCGTCGCCGGGGCTTCCCCCTCGGCGGGGGCGGCAGCGGCCTTGGGTTTCAGCTCGGTTGTGTGGACGGTGGTGAGGAAACGGAGGATCCCGTCGAATATCTTGATGTTGCGCTCCACCTCCTCGACGACGCCGCGGCTCCCGGTGTAGACGAGGAAGGTGTAGAAGGCGTTGGACTTCTTGCGGATCGGGTAGGCGAGCTTCCGGTTGCCCCAGTCGTCCGTCTTCAGGACCTCGCCCTTGTAGCCCGCGACCACCGCGGAGAGCTTGGCGAGGAACTCCTTCCTCGCGTCCTCCGGGAGTTCGGGTTCGAACAGGATGGCGGTCTCATACCTCTTCGCTGTCATCGTGCGGCCTAGCCTCCTTTCGGCTGATCGAGCCCCCGGTCTTGCCGCCGGGAGCAAGGAGTATGTTCCCCCCCGGGGATTCCGTGGGGGGTTTTCGCGCCTTCTGGTTCCGGCGCGTCATGGCCTTGTCGAAACCGAGCCGGGCGATGTCCAGGGCCGCCTCGCAGGCGGCGCCCACCGCCTCCTCGAACGCCTCGCGGTCCTCTGGGGCCGGGGGCGCGAGCACGTAGTCGGCCGGATCTACCCCCGGGGGGGGGCGTCCCACCCCCACCCGGATCCTCAGGAAGTCGGCGTTCCCGAGTTGCTCCTTCAGTGAGCGCAGGCCGTTGTGGCCGGCCGTGCCCCCTCCGCGCTTCAGGCGTACCGTCCCCGGCGGCAGATCCAGGTCGTCGTGGACGACCACCAGGTCCCCGGGCTCCCCGCAATGCTTCCGGAACAGGGCGGCCACCGCCGTGCCGGACAGGTTCATGAACGTCTGCGGCTTGGCGAGGACTACCCCTCGCCCCTCCACCTCTCCGGTCCCGAGAAGGGACTGCCCGGCGATCCGCCACTTCGCTCCCAGCGAGCCGGCGAGACGGTCGACCGCCCGGAATCCCGCGTTGTGCAGCGTCGCGGCGTACCGGCGGCCCGGGTTCCCCAGTCCGACGATCAGTCGCGTGGGGGGTTACTCCTCTTCTTCCTTCTTGCCGGCGGCTTCCGCCACGCTGGCGCCCTCTGCGGCCTCGCCCTCCGCCGCCACGACGGGCACGGCCTCCGCCTTCGGGGCGTTCACCGCCGCCACCGTCATCCGCAGGTCCTTCTCCGTCGGGACCACGCCCGCCGGGAACCGGAGATCCCCGAGGTGCAGCGACTGGCCGATCCCCAGCGCCGTCACGTCGACCTCGATGAACTCGGGAACGCTGTCCGGCGTGCACTCCACCTCGAGGCTGCGGGTGATCACCTCGAGGATGCCGCCCATCTCGATCCCCGCTGCCTTCCCCCGGACCCGGAGCGGGATCTCGACCCGGAACTTCTGGCCGAGGGCCACCTCGTAGAAGTCCACGTGGGTCACCCGGTCGGAGAGAGGGTGCGTCTGCACCTCCTTCAGGACCGCGTACGATTCCTTCCCGCCTGCGTCGTCCGTCACAGTCATCTTCACCACCACCGTCCCGTGGCGTGCCGTGGCGAGGAACTTCTCGAGGGACTTCCGGTCGAACTCCAGGGACCGGGTCTCGAGACCCTTCCCGTAGATGACGCCGGGCACCTTCCCCCCGGCGCGGCGTTTCCGGTTGATCTCTTTTCCGCCGTCGCGGCGGCGCACCGCCGCCAGATCCATCATGGCCATCGCGTTCTCCTCCTAGACGAACAGGGAGCTTACCGAATCCTGGAAGTGGATCCTCTTGATCGCTTCACCCAGCAGGGGGGCCACGGAAAGGACCCGGATCTTCCCGCACTCCGCCTTCCGCCCCAGCGGGATGGTGTTCGTGATGACGAGTTCCTCGATCTCCGACTTCTCCAGCCGATCGATGGCGGGCCCGGAGAGCACGCCGTGGGTGGCGCAGGCATAGATGCGCCGCGCCCCCTTTCTCCTGAGGGCGTCGGCGGACTGTGCGAGCGTCCCCGCCGTGTCCACCATGTCGTCGAGCAGGATCGCCGTCTTCCCCTCGACTTCCCCGATGATGTTCATCACCTCGGCCACGTTCGGTCCCAGCCGTCGCTTGTCAATGATCGCCAGGGATGCGTTCAGCCGCTTGGCGAACGCCCGGGCCCGCTCCACGCCGCCGGCGTCGGGGGACACCACCACGATGTCGTTGCCGTAGTTCGCCTTGATGTGTTCCAGCATCACCGGGGCGGAGTACAGGTGGTCTACCGGGATGTTGAAGAAACCCTGGATCTGCCCCGCGTGCAGGTCCATGGTCAGCATCCGGGAGACCCCCGCCGCCGTGAGCAGGTCCGCGATCAGTTTCGCCGTGATCGGGGCCCGGGGGAGGACCTTCCGGTCCTGCCGCGCGTACCCGTAGTACGGCAGTACCGCCGTCACCCGCTTGGCGGATGCGCGTTTCAGCGCGTCCATCAGGATGAGCAGCTCCATCAGATGGTCGTTCACCGGCGGGCTGGTCGGCTGGATGACGAACACGTCCACCCCGCGGACGTTGTCCCGGATCTCCACGTTGATCTCGCCGTCGCTGAACCGCTTCACCAGCGCGGACCCCAGCGGGATGCATAGGTACGCGCAGATCTCCTTTGCGAGATCCGGGTGGGCGTTCCCGGTGAAAATCTTCAGTCGCGTCACGCACTTCCCCTGTTGGAGGAGGTCACTCCGCCGAAAAGACCAATCATTATACCGAAGGGGGGCGCGTTGGCAAGAGGGAATGCGTTCCGGGGACCGCGGAGTGCTCGCGTGGCTGGGAGGGAAGGGGTCGAACCTTCATTAGAGGCTCCAAAGGCCCCTGTCCTGCCGTTAGACGACCTCCCAGCGCACCCGGAATCTTATCGGGCCGCCGCCACACCGTCAAGGCCGGCGCCCGTCGCCCGTTCGTACTCGCCGATCACCGCGTCCTCGATCATCCGGCGCGTCTCGTTGTTCAGGGGGTGGGCCGTGTCCCGGTAGGTACCGTCCTTGGTCTTCTTGCTCGGCATCGCGACGAACGGCCCATTGGTCCCCTGGATGATCTTGAGGTCGCGGACGACGAAGCAGTCGTCGAAGACGATCGTCGCGTACCCCTTGAGCTTGTCGTTGTCCGACACGGGGAAAACCTTCACCTCGGTGATCCGCATCCAGAGACCTCCTGTGATGTCGTTAGACGCTCCTCGCGACGAAGACCCGTCGCCCCGTTCCCCCGCCGCCTCCCGGCGGCAGCTTTCCCCGGGCCCCCCGCGCCGCCTCCGCCGACGCGAACAGGCCGAACACGGCCGAACCGCTACCGGACAGTCCCGCCGCGAGGGCCCCGGCCGCAAGGAGTTCCCCCTTGATCTCCCCGATCTCCGGCCGATCCTCCCGCCAGGCCTCCTCGAAGTCGTTCCCCAGCGCCGCGGCCACATCCCCGAGGGTCCGGTACGCCGGGATCTCCGCCGGAGGGGGCGGATCCCCCGGGGGCCTCCGGAGGCGCCCGTACCCATCCCGGGTCGGCAGGCCGAAGGCCGGGCGCACGATGACGGCGTGAAACGGCACCTCCCATGGGATCGCCGTCAGGCGCTCCCCGAATCCCTCCACGAGCGCCGCGCTCCCCAGGGTGAAGAACGGGACGTCGGCGCCGACGCGGGCCGCCATCGCGAGCAGGACGTCCCGGGGCGGGCATTTTCCCGTAAGGGCGGATAGCCCTTTCAGGGTCGTGGCGGCGTCGGAACTCCCCCCGCCCAGGCCCGCCTCGGCGGGGATCGTCTTCCGGAGCCGGATCCGCACCCCCGCAGGCGCCCCGGCCCACTCCATGAACAGGGCGGCCGCCCGCCGGCACGTGTTCCCCTCGCCCGTCGGTACCGACGGGTCGTCGCACTCCACGGATATCCCTTCCGCGGCCTCTTCGACCGTCACCTCGTCGTACAGCGACACGGGCACTATGACGGAGCGGATGTGGTGGTACCCGTCCGGACGCCTTCCGAAAACCTGCAGGGAGAGATTCAGTTTGGCGGGAGCGAGGAAGGAAACGGCGTCAGCTGCGCACAAGGGAAGCCTTTTCAAACGCTGTTTTCATCCCACAGTAACCGCAATTGGTACTGGTGTCAAGGCCCGGGAAAAGCACTGTAAAGACTGGGAAACGGTATTTTGCACGCGGCGGGGGGGTGTCCCCCGGAACGCGGGCTATCCTTCCTTCCGGAACGTGAAGCCGGAGGGTGTTCCTGCGTCGACGGTGATTCGGTCCCCCTCCCGGAACTCCCCCTCGAGGATCCGGATCGCGAGGGGATCCTGGATTTCCTTCTGGATCGCCCGGCGGAGCGGACGGGCCCCGAAGGCCGGGTCGTACCCGATGTCGGCGAGGCGCGCCTCCGCCGCCGGCGTGAGGGACACCCCGATCTTCCGGTCCGCAAGCCGGTCGTTCAGTTCCCGGACCATGATGTCCACGATCCGCGCGAGCGCCTTCTTCCCGAGGGAGTGGAACAGGATGACCTCGTCGAGGCGGTTGAGGAATTCGGGGCGGAAGACCTGGCGGAGTTCCTCCATCACGCGGGGCCGGATCGCCTCCTCGGTCTGTCCCGCCATCTCCCGGATGAACTGGGAGCCGACGTTGGAGGTGAGGATCACAACGGCGTTGCGGAAATCCACGGTGCGACCGTGCCCGTCCGTGAGGCGGCCGTCCTCGAGCACCTGCAGGAGGATGTTGAACACGTCCGGGTGCGCCTTCTCGATTTCGTCGAAGAGGATCACCGCGTATGGCTTCCGGCGGACCGCCTCCGTCAGGGCGCCCCCCTCCTCGTACCCCACGTACCCCGGCGGGGCCCCGATCATCCGCGCCACGGAGTGCTTCTCCATGTACTCGGACATGTCGAGGCGAACCATGGCGGCCTCGTCGTCGAAGAGGAACTGCGCGAGGGCCCGGGCGAGCTCCGTCTTCCCCACGCCGGTGGGGCCCAGGAAGAGGAAGGAGCCGATGGGCCGCCGCGGGTCCTTCAGGCCGGACCGGGCGCGGCGGACCGCGTTCGAAACCAGGCGGATCGCATCGGACTGCCCCACGACCCGGGCGGAAAGGCGCTCCTCCATCTTCAGGAGTTTCTGCACCTCCCCTTCCACGAGGCGCGAAACGGGAATCCCCGTCCACCGGGAGACGATCTGCGCGATGTCCTCCTCGTCGACCTCCTCCTTCAGCAGCCGCCCGTCCCCCTTCGCCGCGGATTGCGGCGGCGCCCCGGCCTGTTTTTCGAGGGCGGGGAGGACCCCGTACTTCAGCTGGGACGCCTTCTCCAGGTTCCCCTCCCGCTCGGCGCGGGCCATCTCCGCCTTCGCCTGCTCGATCCG
>JAGGAJ010000037.1 GCA_017889845.1 Deltaproteobacteria bacterium | reverse complement strand
GCCAGGATGCCGATGATCGCGACGACGATCATCAGTTCGATCAGGGTGAACCCCTTCTTGCCCTTCTTGCCCCTCAGCATGCTCAGCATTCTTGTCTCCTCCTTTCGGGTCTGGAGAACGATTTTGTTGAGCTGTCCTATCGCAAGGGGCGGGCCAAAACTTTACGGAAATTCCGGAAAGGGGTTATTCGATGCTGTGCTTCTGGAGGCGGTAGCGCATGGAGCGAAGGGAAATATTCAATATTTTCGCTGCTTCCGTGCGGTTTCCGCCGGTGGCTTCAAGGGCCTTCAGGAGGTGTTTTTTCTCCAACCGGTCCATCGCCTGGTCGAGGAATACCCCCTCTTCGGATAGCAATTCCTGGATTTCGTCACCGGCAAGGGGACCCGGGATGACAATTTTTGTCACATTCGGGGGGAGGGAGCCGAGGGAAATGACGTTTTTTGTCTCCATGATGGTTGCCCGCTCGAGGATGTTCTCGAGCTCCCGCACGTTCCCCGGGAAGTCGTGGGCCAGCAGCGCCCGCATGGCTTCCCCGTCGATCCGCTCGATCGGCTTGCCGTGCTTCTGCGCGAACTTCCGCATGAAGTGGGCCGCCAGCGCCGGGATGTCCTCCCTGCGGTCCCGCAGGGGGGGGACGAAGATCTGGATGACGTTGAGCCGGAAGTAGAGGTCGTCCCGGAACCGGCTTTCCGCCATCTCCCGGTGCAGGTCCCGCTTGGAGGCGCACACGGTCCGGAAGTCGATGGAAAGGTCCTCGTTCCCGCCGACCCGCCGGAACACCCGCTCCTGCAGCGCCCGCAGCAGCTTCCCCTGCATCGGCAGCGGCAGTTCTCCCACCTCGTCGAGGAACAGGGTGCCGCGGTGGGCCGCCTCGAAGAGTCCCTTCTTGGTCTGGACGGCGCCCGTGAACGCCCCGCGGACGTGGCCGAACAGCTCGCTCTCAAGGAGCGTCTCCGGGATCGCCGCGCAGTTGATCGGCACGAACGGCTGGTCTTTCCGGTTGCTGCGGTGGTGGAGCGCCGCGGCGACGAGTTCCTTCCCCGTCCCGCTCTCTCCCAGGATCATCACGTTCGCGTCGGTGGGCGCCACGCGATCGATGAGTTCGAAGACCCCGAGCATCGCCTCGCTCCGCCCGACGATCCCCTCGTACGCCGAGGTGCCGCGGACGGACTCCCGCAGCGCCTTCCGGCGCCCGGCGTCGTCTTCTTTCCGGGCCAGCGAGGACCGGACGATCTTCCGCAGTTCCGAGTTGTCGAACGGCTTTGCGATGTAATCGTAGGCGCCGTACTTGATCGCCTCCTTCGCCGTCTCCACCGTGCCGTACGCCGTCAGGACGATCACCTGCGTCCAGGGATTCTTCTGGAGCGCGGCCCGCAGGACCTTCAGCCCGTCGTCCTCCCCCGCCATCCGCAGGTCGGTCAGGACGAGGTCGTAGGCATTCGTCCCGATCGCGGCTTCCGCCTCCGCGAGGTTCCCGGCAGTGTCGACCTCGAACCCCTCCTTCCGGAAAAACAGTTCGAGCAGCCGCCGAAGGCTCTGCTCGTCGTCGACGACGAGGACGTACTCCTTCACCCGACCCTCTCCCGGGCAGCCGGCTCTCCGACCCTCCCTTTGCACCCCTTCCGGAGGCAGACGAGTTGCGCAGTCCCGTCCCGGCGGATCCGCTCCGCCATCGCGGGGTAGCCGCAGGCGGGGCAGACATCGGCGACCGGCCTTCCCCAGGAGGCGAAGCGGCAATCCGGGTACCGGGAACAGCTGTAGAACACCTTGCCGAAACGCGAGGAGCGCTCCACGACGTCGCCCTGGCCGCACTCCGGGCACGACACCCCGACGGGGAACGGCTTGTTGTTGCGGCATTCGGGGTAGCCGGAACATGCGACGTACCGCGCCCCTTTCCAGCTCCGGACGACCATTGGCTTCCCGCATTTGTCGCAATCGACGCCCGCCCCTTCCGGGGGAACGATCTCCACCTTCCCTTCCGGGGTCTCCCGGAAGTCGGCTGTGTTGCGGCAGGCGGGGTAGTTCCTGCAGGCGAGGAACCTTCCGGCGCGGCCGAACCGGATCACCATCTCCCCGCCGCACGCCGCGCACGGGATGCCGGTGGCGATCAGTTCCTCCTTGACGGTGGGCATCGCGATTTTCGCCCGCTCCAGCTCCTCCGAGAAGGGCTGGTAGAACGCCTCCATCGCCTGCGCGAGTTCCCGCTCCCCCTCCTCGATCCGGTCCAGCTCCTCCTCCATCCGTGCGGTGAACGCGACGTCCATGACCTTTGGGAAACTCTCCTCGAGGAGCCCGGTGACGATCGTGCCCAGTTCGGTCGGAACGAACCTCCCCTCGGCCAGCTTCACGTACCCCCGGTCGCGGATGGTCTTCACGATGGCCGCGTACGTCGAGGGTCTCCCGATCCCCTGCTCCTCCAGCTCCTTGATGAGGGAGCTCTCCGAGAAGCGGGGCGGCGGCTGGGTGAAGTGCTGGGCCCCGGTAAGCGACAGGAGGGACAGGACCTCCCCCTCCGTCAGCGGGGGCAGGACGGTCTCCTCCCCCTTTTCCACCTCCGCGGTAGCCTCCCCGTTCGCCGCGGCTTCCCCGCTCCCGCCATTTTCGCCGCCCTCCGGGGGCACGCCCTTGTACGCCTCGAGGAACCCGGTGAACTTCGGGACCGACCCTCCGGCCCGGAAGAGGTACCCCCCGGCCGGTGCGCCCGGCGGGTCGCACGCGATGTCCACGGTGGTCTGCTCGAACTCGGCCGCCGCCATCTGGGAGGCCACGAATCGCCTCCAGACGATCTCGTAGAGCCGCAGCTGGTCCCGGTTGAGGACCCCCTTGAGCGCCGCGGGCGGGTGCTCCATGGACGTCGGGCGGATCGCCTCGTGCGCGTCCTGGGCGGACTTCCGGTTCCGGAACGCGTTCGGCGTCTCGGGCACCCAAGCCTCCCCGTACGCGCTCCGGATGTGCTCCCGCACGGCGGCCACCGCCTCTTCGGCCACCCGGACCGAGTCGGTCCGCATGTAGGTGATCAGACCCACCAGGCCGGAGCCGGGTATCTCGACCCCCTCGTAGAGGGATTGCGCGACCATCATCGTGCGGTACGCCTGCATCCGCAGCGACTTCGACGCTTCCTGCTGGAGCTTGGACGTGGTGAAGGGCGCCGGGGCGAGACGGCGGCGGAGTTTCTTGCGCACCTCCCGGACCACGAAGGGCCCGTTTTCCACCGCGGCCCGCAATGCAAGGGTCTCCGGCTCGCTCCGGGGGCGGACCTTGCTTCCCCCGGCCTCCGCAAGCCGCGCGGGAAACGGGGGCGGGTTGCCCCCCTCGAACCGCGCGGTCAGGGACCAGTACTCCTCGGGGACGAATGCCGAGATCTCCTTCTCCCGCCCGCAGACCATCTTCACCGCCACGGACTGGACCCTGCCGGCCGAGAGCCCCCGGCGGACCTTCGACCAGAGGAGGGGGGAGAGGGTGTATCCGACGATCCGGTCGAGGATCCGGCGCGCCTGCTGGGCGTCGAACCGGTTCCGGTCGAGGGGGCGGGGGTGCTCCATCCCCTGGGAGATCCCCTTCTTCGTGATCTCGTGGAAGAGGACCCGGTGGATCTCGGGGCAGGGTGCAGCCCCTTCCACGGCGACTTTCTTCCGTTTCCCGCCGCCGGTCGCGTCTTTCCGCACCTTCGCCCCGCCCTTCCGCTTCTTCCCCGCGTCGTCCCGGATCGCGTCCGCGATGTGCCAGGCGATCGCCTCCCCTTCCCGGTCGGGGTCGGGAGCGAGGTACACCGCATCCGCCGAGCGGGCGGACTCGAGGATCCCCCCCAGCACCTTCTTCCGGTCCTTGATGACCACGTACGACGGGGCGAACCCGTGCTCGACGTCCACCCCGAGCCGGCTCTTCGGCAGGTCCTTCACGTGCCCCATCGAGGAAAGGACCTGGAAACCTCTCCCGAGGATCTTCTGTATGGTCTTCGCCTTTGCGGGCGACTCGACGACGACTACCGACCGCGCCATTCTCCCTCCGCCGGAACGCCCGGGGTGGGCCCCGGGCGTTCGGTCTTCCTCTTATAATAGCCTCCTGCCCGCATTTCAACCATTTTCGCCACTTCCATCTCCCCCAGGCACGCCATGACCTCCTGCAGCGGAACCGCCAGGAGGACGGAAACCTCCGCCGCCGCCCGTTCCACCGACAAGGTTTCGAGGATCCTCCCGGCCAGCCGTCCCGGCGTCCGGAAACCCCCTGCCCCCAGGGCACCGGCCACGTCGTTCGCGGAGCATGCCGGGGTGGCGCCCTCCCGGAGAAGGCGGTTGCTCCCAGCCGTGTGGGCGAACCATGGATTCCCGGGGACGACGAGGACTTCGCGGCCCTGTTCGAGTGCGGCCCTCGCCGTGATCAGCGCCCCGCTCCGCTCCGGCGCCTCGGCCACGATGACCCCGCGGGAGAGGCCGCTCACGATCCGGTTCCGCGCCGGGAACCGGTGGGGCATCGGGAGCGTTCCGGGGGGGTATTCCGAGAGGACCGCCCCGCTGCCGAGGATCCGCTTCCGGAGTTCACCGTGCTCCGGAGGGTACACCACGTCCACGCCGCACCCGAGCACCGCCACCGTGGAGCCGCCGGCCCCGAGGGCGCCTTCGTGGGCGGCCGCGTCGATCCCGCGTGCCATCCCGCTGACGACCGTCCAGCCGCTCCCGGCGAGTTCCCCGGAGAGCTGCCGCGCGAAGTCCCTACCCGCCGGGGTTGGGGCGCGGCTCCCCACGATGGCCACCGCGGGTTCCTCGGGGAACGGTCCGCCCGCCCGGTACAGGACCAGCGGCGGGGACGGGATCTCCCGGAGGGCCGCGGGGTACCCGGGGGCGTCGAAGGTCAGGATGGCGATCCCTTCCCGGGCGCACCGTTCGCGGATCGCCTCCACCCTCCGGGCCGCCTGCGGGGAGGAGAGCACGGCTTCCGCCCGCGAAAGGAGCGCGCGGCGCGACGGGGAACCCACCCCCGGAAGGATGCCGTGAGCGCCTGATGTACGAAGGCGCCGAACGTGATCGGCGGTGATCCCCTCGATCAGGGAGAGGCGGAGGAACGTCTCGGGGATGGAAGGCGCGCTTCCGTTGCGATCCACGGGGGAACCCCTGTCCGGTTTTCCCCGTCAGACATCAAGGACCGTGCCGCCGCCCGCGACCCGGGGGCGCCGGGATGTACCCTACGGGGGCGGGATTCCCCTGCGGGCGGGGTCTCCCGCCCCGAAACCCCCGATGCTCTTGTACACGTAGGCGGTCGAAAATTCTTTCGATACGCGCACTACCGCGGCCCAGGCCACATCCGATCGCACCCGTTTACCGGCGATAGACGGAATCCCCCGCGCGTAGCCGGTCACGGTCACCATCCGGAAGACGTTCCCCAACGCGACCCCGGCGTCGGATCCGCGGTCCAGGTAGATGAAGTCCCCGGTCGCCATGATCTCGGTCCCGTTCCGCCCGGTGATGACGGTGCCCTCGAGCCCCTCCTCGCCCGGGACGATCTTCACCGAGGAGTACGAGGGAATCTCCTCGGAGATCAGGTCATCCCGGGTGATGTCCGCGAAGGAGTGGCGCACCCGCGCGTTCAGCTGCCCATCCCGGTCCATGCGGCCCACCTGGAGGATGCCGATGAAGAATTTCACGTAGCCGGATTGCGGACGCTCCCCGGACGACCGGATCGGGCCCCGTACCCTGTACACGCCCAGCAGCTGGCCTGCGGGGATTTCCTTGTCGAGCAGCAGATAGACGAGGTCGCCCTCCGAGAAACCGACCTTGGGATCCCTGCCGCCCCAGATTTTCCCGATCCCCGTCGGCTTCTCCCGCAGGAATTCTCCGGCCGATACGAAATCGCCCGGCGAGATGGCCAGGTAAGGGTCCTTGGGCACCGGTTTGATGGGGATCGCCGCCACCGGCACGGGGGGCGCCTCCTGGGGAGTCGCCTCCGCCGCGGCGGGAGGGGGAACGGGAACCGGAATCTCCTCCTGGATCGTGACCATAGTCGCGCTCGGCGGGAAGATCACGATCCGGTTCCCCGGGAAGATATAGTGCGGGTTGGTGACGTACCGGTTCCTCTCCCAGATCTCCGTCCACTTCCAGGGGGAACCGAGGTGCTTCGCCGCGAGGTCCCAGAGAGTGTCCCCCTCGACCACCGTGTGGACCAGCCCCTCCGGAGCGGAGGGTGTCGTCGCCGCGGCGGCGGCTTCCTGTGGTTCGGGCGCCGTGGCGGCGCCTTCCTGTTGCGCGGGCGCCGCGGAAGGAAGGAGCAGGATGGCCGAAAGAATCGCGACCGCCCAAAGGGTCCCAGCAGTCCGTCTCATTGCCGCACCTCGTGTTTTCCCGCCCGAAGGGCGCGAAATCTTATTCCAATTATGTATAACTCACCCCTCTTGGCAAGGGGATTCCCCCTTGCTTCTCGGCAAAAGGGGGCTTTTCCTTCAATCCCTTCGGAGATGCAGGAATACCTCCCGGTTCCCCTTCGGCCCCGGGACCCGGCTTTCCGACTCCCCGAGCACCGCGAATCCCAGTTTCCCCGCGAACGAGGCCACGTCGCGGACCACCTCGCGCCGCAGCGTCTCGTCCCGGACGACGCCCCCCTTCCCTACCTTTCCCCTGCCGACCTCGAACTGCGGTTTCACGAGGGGAAGCACGTACGCTCCCGGGGCGAGGAATGCGGGGAGGACCGGCAGGATGTGGCGGAGGGAGATGAAGGACACGTCGACGGTGGCGAGGGAGACCTTCTCCGGGAGAAGGTCCTGCCGCGCGTGGCGGAAATTCACCCCCTCGATGCAGACCACCCGCGGGTCCCGCCGGAGACGGTCGTCGAGAATCCGCTCGCCCACGTCCACCGCGTACACCCGCAACGCGCCGCGCCGCAGGAGGCAGTCGGTGAAACCGCCGGTGGACGCGCCGACGTCCAGGGCGATCCGTCCGGCCACATCGATCCCGAGGTCGTCCAGCGCCCCCGAGAGCTTCTCCCCCCCCCGGGAGGCGAAGGGCCTCGTCGAAGGAAGGAGGGAGATGTCCTGTCCCGGCCGGACCGGCGCGCCGCACTTCGCGCAGACCTCCCCTTCGATGCGAACCCGGCCCGACAGGATCATCCCCTGGGCCTTCGCGCGACTCGAAGCCAGCCCCCGTTCCACCAGCTCGGCATCGAGGCGGCGGCGGGCGGCCGGACGGGGAGCGGTGCGGTCAGACAATCTTCTCGAGGCGGGAGCGGATGCCGTAGAGGATGGAGGGGAAGAACGATTTCCCTGCGGCGACCATCCGGAGCGCCTCCTCGATCACGTGGTCGGCGGAGAGCCCGTAGGCGGCGCGGAGCTCGGCGGGCGTTCCGTGCTCCACGAAGCGGTCCCGGATCCCGATGCGGCGGAACTGCTGCGGTTGCTCGCCGTTCTCCTCCAGCAGCTCCAGTACCGCGCTTCCGAAGCCGCCGGCGAGGACGTTCTCCTCCACCGTGATCACGCGGCCGATCCGGTGGACAAGCGGCAGGATCAGCTCCCCGTCCAGCGGCTTGACGAACCGCGCGTCGACGACCGCCGCCGACACTCCCCGCCTCGACAGCTCCTCCGACGCGTGGAGGCACGAGGACACGGCGGCCCCGATCCCGACGAGGAGCACGTCCTTCCCTTCCGCCAGGAGCTCGCCCTTTCCCCACGGAACCGTTTCCGCCGGCGACGGGGGAAGTACCCCCATTCCGGTCCCGCGCGGATACCGCACGGC
This sequence comes from Deltaproteobacteria bacterium, assembly GCA_017889845.1. GTDB lineage: Bacteria > Desulfobacterota > Deferrimicrobia > Deferrimicrobiales > Deferrimicrobiaceae > JAGGAJ01. Next base: position 4,213 of record JAGGAJ010000037.1, on the reverse strand, counting down.
GACGGGGTGGCCGGCAGCCACGGCGGTCCGGAGCATGCGGGCCAGTTCCGCCTCGTCACGGGGCGCCATCACCGAGAGGTTCGGTACCTGCCGGAGGAATGATAGGTCGAAAATCCCCTGGTGGGTCGCCCCGTCCGCCCCGACGATCCCGCCCCGGTCGACGGCGAACACTACGGGGAGGTTCTGGATGCACACGTCGTGGATGATCTGGTCGAAGGCCCGCTGGAGGAACGTGGAGTAGATCGCCACCACGGGGAGCTTCCCTTCCCGCGCGAGCCCCGCGGCGAACGTCACGGCGTGGGACTCCGCGATCCCCACGTCGAAGAACCGGCCCGGGAACGCTTTCCGGAACTCCGCGAGCCCCGTGCCGCTGCACATGGCCGCCGTGATGGCGACGACCTTCGGGTTCTCCCGCGCGATGGAAACGATCGTTTCCCCGAAGACGTCCGTGTACGTGGGCCCGGCCGCCGCCCCGATCCGTTCCCCGGTCTCCGGGTCGAAGCAGCCCACTCCGTGGAAGACCTCCGGGTTGGTTTCCGCCGGCGCGTACCCCTTCCCCTTCGAGGTGACGGCGTGCACCAGCACCGGCCCCTCGAGGTTGGCGAGGTTCTGGAAGGTCGCGACGAGCGTGTCGATGTCGTGCCCGGGGATGGGCCCGATGTACGTGAAGCCGAGCTCCTCGAAAAGGAGGCCCGGGACGATGAATCCTTTCGTCAGTTCCTCCGACTTCTTTGCGATGCGCGCCAATAATTGCCCGTGGGGCATGGATTTGAGGAGGTTCTCCACCCGCTTCCGGAAGGAGGTGTAGAACTTCCCCGTCATGATCCGGTTCAGGTACCCCGACAGCGCCCCCACGTTCTGGGAGATGGACCACTCGTTGTCGTTCAGGACGACCACGAGGTCGCGCTTCTGGTGCCCCGCCTGGTTCAGCCCCTCCAGCGAGAGCCCGGAGGAGAGGGAACCGTCCCCGATGACCGCGACGACCCGGTTGCGCGCCCCCCGCATGTCGCGGGCGACGGCCATCCCGAGGGCGGCGGAGATCGAGGTGCCCGAGTGTCCCGTTCCGAAGGCGTCGTACGGGCTCTCGGCGATGCGGGGGAAGCCGGAGATCCCCCCGAAGGTGCGCAGCGTGGGGAAGGCGTCCCGGCGTCCGGTGAGGATCTTGTGGGCGTAGGCCTGGTGCCCCACGTCCCAGACGATCCGGTCCGTCGGGCAGTCGAAGACGTAGTGCAGGGCGATGGTGAGCTCCACCACGCCCAGGCTCGAGGCGAGGTGCCCCCCCGTGCGCGCCACGTTGCGGACGATCATCTCCCGGAGCTGCGCCGCGACCGCCGGGAGCTTCTCCCGGGGAACCTTCTTCAGGTCCGCGGGGGACTCGATTTCCGACAAACGCGGGATTTCCGGCACCTTTACGACCTCCTGGCCTGCACCATCCGGACCATTTCCCGCAGCGGCTCGCCCTCCGGGCCAAAGCGTGCGAGGGCTTCCAGAGCTTCCCTCCCGAGCTCCCCGGCGCGGGCCACCGCGGCTTCCATGCCGAACGCCACGGGGTAGGTCCATTTCCCCCGTGCGCGGTCCTTCGACGTCCCCTTACCCATCTCCTCGAAGGTTCCGGTCTCGTCGAGGATATCATCGGTGACCTGGAAGAGGATTCCCAGCCGCGTTCCGAAGTTGCCCAGCGCCTCCACGAGGGTAGCGTCCCCGCCGCCCAGGATCCCGCCCATCCGGGCGCAGGACGCGATCAGGGCGGCGGTTTTCCGGAGCTGGATCTCCTCGACCTCCGGCAGCGCGGAAACCCCGGGGGAAGCGTTGAGGTCCAGCTGCTGTCCCCCCACCATCCCCTCCGCCCCGGCTGCGCGGGCCAAATCCGCAATGGCGCGGACCGCGCGGGCGGGCCGGGCGGACGCCAGTGGAGACTCCGCCATCACGCGGAACGCCTCGGTCAGCAGCCCGTCGCCTGCCAGGGTGGCCGTCGCCTCCCCGTACACCTTGTGGCAGGTCGGCTTCCCGCGCCGGAAATCGTCATCGTCCATCGCGGGCAGGTCGTCGTGGATCAGGGAGTACGTGTGGACATATTCGACCGCGCACGCGAACGGCAGCAGTTCCCTCTCGCTCCCGCCGACGGCGCTCCCCGCCGCCAGGAGGAGTACCGGGCGAACCCGTTTCCCTCCGGCCGTCAGGGAGTACGCCATCGCCTCCCGCAGAGGGGAAGGGGTTCGGCACACACCCGGCGCGAGGTACGCGGTCAGGCTTCCTTCCACCAGGTCCCGCAGTCTGGCCAGCGTGGCGGCGGCCGTCAACGCCCGCTCACTCTTCCTTCCCGAGGAGGTCGCCCTCGTCCTCCGTTTCCCGGGCGACGCCCCCGGGCTTTCGCAGGAGCAGCTCGATCTTCCGGTCCGCCTCGTCCAGCCGTTTCCGGCACGCCTCGGAGAGGCGCATCCCCTCCTCGAACAGCCGGATCGACTCCTCCAGCGGCGCCTCCCCGGACTCCAGCCGCGCGACCACGGACTCCAGGCCTTTCAGCGCTTCCTCGAAGGTCGGTTCTTTCCCTTTACCCGCCATCGCCCTCGCCTTCCGGTGAATGGTTATTATATTTCAACCCTCAACGGCCCGGTAGCGCGAACAGGAGGGACGGGTCGACGCGCCCCCCCGGCACCCGCACCCCGAAGTGGAGGTGCGGGCCGGTGGCCCGGCCGGTCGCTCCCACCGCACCGATCGTCTCGCCGCGCCTTACCGGCCGACCCTCCGGCACCGCGATCTCCCGGAGATGGTAGTAGGTGCTGAAGACCCCTCCGCCGTGGTCGATCACCACCGACCGGCCGCCGAAGAACTGCTCCCCTGCGAAGACGACCGTCCCCCCGGCAATCGACCGGACCGGCGTCCCCTCCGGCAGCCGCACGTCCACCGCGGCGTGGGGCGAACGCTCCTCCCCGTTGATCACCCTCCGGGACCCGAAATTCTCCGGCCGGAACTCCTCCACGGGGGGAAGGAACGGCATCCGCCAAAGGACCGGCATGGTCACGCGGGCGAACCGTTCCTCCATGGCGCGCGCCTCCTCCCGGATCCGCTTCAGGGTGGGGGCGTCAAAATCCGCCATCCTCTTCGGCAGGCTGATTTCCTGCACGGGGAACCGGCGCGCGACGACGGCCAGGACCGCGTCGGCGCGGATTCGCTTCCCCCCGCTCCACCCTTCCGCGACGAGGGTCTCCGGGATCGCGGGCGCCAGCAGGTCCACGCCGACCAGCCCTTCGTACCGGCCGGCCGCGACTTCCCGAAGCGGCCAGGCGGTCCCTTTCCACAGGAGGACCAGGTTGTCCACGGGGCCGGTCGCTGCCACATCCACGATCAGGGGATCGCCTTGCGCCGGAGTTCCGGCGGATACGGAAATCGAAAGCGCGACGGCCGGCACGGGATCGGAGATCCCTGCCGATCCCCAGCCGGGCGGTGCCGTAAATACGCGCGTGGCGACGGTGCCGGCAAGGCACGCGAGGAGGATGGCGTTCCGGCCGCGTTTCATCGGGCGGTGCCCCGGTTCCGACCCTCGACCACCGCGCCGAAGGAGCCGTCGGCGACCTGCACGTCGATGGCCTGTCCGGCCCGCGTCTCCGCAACGGAGCGGAGCGCCCTGCCGGTCCCCCGGTCGACGGCGATCGCGTATCCCCTCGTCAGGACCGCCTTCGGGTCCAGGGCCCCGAGCTTCCCCGCCAGGACGGTGCGGGAGGAATGGAGCCGGCTTCTCCCCGCGTCGAAGGCGGCCCGCACCCGCCCGGAGAGGACCGCCACTTCCCCCTTCCGGCCGGACACCCATGCCGCGGGGGACCGGAGGCGGACGGTCGCGGCGAGGCGCTCCACCCTTTCCCCGAGGTCCCGCACCAGCGACCGGCCACGCTCGACGAGTGCGGCCGACCGTTCCGCCGCGGCATACCGCTTCCCCTGGAGGAGCGGCCGGGGGTCGGCGAGTTTCCCCGCCGCGATCCGCCACTCCTGCCGTACGCTTTCCCTCGTCCGCGCATCGCCCCGGCGCAGCCGCAGGGCAAGTGAGGAGACCCTCTCCAGCAGCTCCACGCGGTCCGGAACGACTGCCTGCGCCGCCGCCGTCGGCGTGGGGGCGCGAAGGTCGGCGACGAGGTCCGCCAGGGTGAAGTCCGTTTCGTGCCCGACCGCGCTGACGGTCGGGACCGGCGAGCGGGAGATGGCGCGCACCACCTCCTCC